>JAGLZJ010000031.1 GCA_023131555.1 Candidatus Bathyarchaeota archaeon
TTCTTTCTGTAAAAAACCATGTGCGTGCGCGTAAAACGTTTGAGTTGTTATTGTGAGTGCGTACGCAAATGGTCTTTAGGGTTCAGCTCTCATGTCGGTGATGGTCACAGATCCGTTGGGTTCATCCTCTTTTATGATAATGCAACTGAATTTGTATACTTTTGTGCCTTTCATCAGCCAAGTGTCGGGAGATAGTCCTGCTTTCAGACAACATTGGCACAAGAACTCCTCTTCATCCCAATTGTATTTAGCAGGCACTTGAGGTAACAAGAGGCCTTTATTCATTCCTCTCTCAATGATAAGGCCATCTTTTCCCACTTTGATCTCCGATGGTATTTGTTTTGGATTTGGGGCATTGATGAGTGTAGGCGGAGTAAGAACACTGACCTCAAAAAGAGTGTTTTCCAGCTCCTGTGATGTAAGAGGAGCGAAACGGAAGTCTTGAGTTGCGGACGATATTGCGCATTCAATGACTGCTTGAGCCAATTGAGTTGAGGGTGTCGGATATCCTATACATCCTCTCAATTCCACTTTCCCCTGCTGTTGCTTGTTCAGCGTAACAAAGACACCGGATTTTCGTAGAAGCATGTTGGGCGTATCTTTTGGTGTATTGACTACTCTGCCGGATTCGAGATACTCAGCTACAGCTTTCTTGGCGAGTTCAACTAGGAACTCGCTTTCATGCCGGTTCAGCTGAAACATGTTTTTAGTCTCCTATTCATGGGTGGACTGGATTTGGTCTTCCTTCTTCAAACACTTGGTTGCATAAGGCTCCGATGCCTTCTATCTCTATCTCCACTAAATCATCGTGTTGTAGAAAGCGAGGTGGACTCATGGTGAATCCTGTGCCTGCTGGAGTTCCAGTGCAGATGATGTCGCAAGGCTCCAATGTCATTACCAGACTAAGGTGATGGAGGATCTGGTAAACATCCATCATCATGTTGCCTGTTGTTGAATTCTGACGCATCTCCCCGTTCACTCTAGCACATATCCGCAGTTTTGCGGGGTCACCTATCTGATTTGTGGTTGTGATGCATGGACCTATTGGGGCGAAGGTGTCGAAGCTCTTCCCTCTCGTCCACTGCTTGTCCTTGAACTGAATATTGCGGGCTGAAACGTCATTCATAGCTGTGTACCCAAAGATGCATCTTTTCGCATCTTTGATTGCGATGTTTTTACATCTTTCACCAACCACTATGGCGAGTTCTGCTTCGTAGTCTAATTGCGTGACGAGTTTAGGTTTGACGATTCTCTCTTCTGGTCCGATTATTGCAGTTCTGGGCTTCAGGAAGATTATGGGTTCTTGCGGAGAAATCTGTCCCTGTTCCTGCGCGTGATCCTTGTAGTTTAATCCTAGACATATGATCTTTGAGGGGTTGACTATTGGAGCTAGTAGTTTCGTCTCCTTCAATGGAAAGGTCACCGTATCCAGATCCTTTCCTGTGGTTTTTTGGATCAGTTCTTGAATGTCTTTCTCCTTAAGACCTAGTGATATGAATCTCTCGAGACTTGAGGGCATGGTTTGCCCGAGCATGTTTACCAGTTGTGGAAGGTGTATGATGTTCTTCCCTTTCAGTAGACCATACGCTTCACTCTTAGACTCAGAGCTCGCGCGCGTAGCGAACCTAGCTAGCCTCATTGACCGCCCTTCGAGGTGATTTATAGCCTGTACACGTGTTGGCTTATTCCATAAAAGTCTCAGGGTTCGATTATCCCCAACCTTGTCACTTTGATGTCATTTTTTTCCAACTTCTCTATAAACGGGTTGATGCCGACAGAGTCGCTTGCTATATGACCTGTTACGATAAGGTTTCCAAGATTGTCCTGTCTCAACCTAGAGAGATCCACTGGGTCTACGTGAATATATATCACTGTGCTTACTCCGTGTTTGAAGTAAGTTTTCGCAATCTCGTAACCTCCGTTCGTTCCGGCCCCATGGGAGACTACTGTTTTTCCTGCAGGACTTGAGGTCACACCAACTCGGATTTTTATCTTTGTAACTGCTCTCCGGAATTCAGGCAGATCTCTAAGAGTTTGTACGACATCATCAAGGGTGGCGTTGCTTTTCGTAACTGCTCTTATTCTGTTAGCCATAATCCTTCTGCCCACCTCATCTAGTGGAGTGTGAATATTCATGCACGGTATTTTGAGGAGCTTTGCTGCGTCAACTGTCTGCCTATAACTCCTCATGTGGTTATGTACCTCTAAGGCTGTGAGTTTCTTTTGAACTGCTTTTTCTGCTTCCTTTTCGGGTACGCCCGCGATTACCAGCTGTTGAAGGTGTCTCTTGAAAACTTCATGGAATTCTATAATCGCTGAGTTTCCGATAGGATGGTGGGCGATGAGGGCATCGTAATTTAGCCTTTTTGTGAGCAGAAGTTCTGGAACACCTGCCTCAAGGCAGAAAAGGACATTTTTGATGTCTTTTCCCTCAACATATATTGCGCTGTCCGCTGGAGTAGCTTCGAAACCTTCAAGCTCAAGCGCCATCTCCATTATTCCTTTCATATTGATCAAGAGTTTTCCAACCTTGCAGATTTTATACAGAAATAGATTCATTCTCTCTAAAATAAACTGAGCGAGTGTCCGACGACTAGTCGGCTTGAAGCGCTGTCTGGCTAACGTGGCGCTCTTTGAGTCCGGTTAGGTAATGTTTAATAGATTTTAGGAATCCATATACAGAGAAAGTGGTACACCTCTTTAGGGAGAAGATTATTTGTCTCGCAGAGCAAGGAGAAGCGCTTCGTCACTTTCCTATCACCTTCAGAAAACCTACTGGAAGTTGGTCACTCTCAAACCATCAACTCTTCTTGTAGCCGCCTCAGCTGTGGCAGTTTCAATCTTTCTGCTTGGGGGCGGGATATATGATATTCTTGAGCAGCCAATCGTTGCTTTCATAAGTGGCGGAAGAATCATCCCATATTATCCTCAGGCTTTGAATGAACAGCTTCTTGGTGAGAGCATTGCTTCTATGATTCTCTATTCTCTTGGTGTTATCGGCTTGGTTTTGATGTACCAGAGTACGAAATACGCCTATCGTCCAAGAGAAGCCTTCACAACTCTCTTGATTGGTCTAGTTCTCCTACTCATGGGGTGGGGTATAGTGGAGTATTTCCTCTTTCCAAGCACGATCCAACCCTTCCAGTAGCCGACTGACTGCATCGTTCAGCTCTCTTCACCAAGGTTTTTCCTTAAGATGAAGCAGGAAGGCAAACAGGTTTGTCAGCAAATGAATAGGTATCGTGAGGACGAATATCATCAAGATCACGTTCAATTGCGGTGTAGTCACTGGAAGAGAGAAGAGGATTGCGCCCACTACGAAGTCGACTTGATCAACAACTGGTAAAAGCGCACCCGGCTTAAGTCCTAGCCTCCTTTTGAAAAAAGCCCCCACCACATCTCCTATTACGGCGCCAAAGGAAAGAGTGAATCCTAAGATTGGATTGAAATTCTTGAATATGAAGCTCTCCCCAAATCCAACAAGGGTTCCTAGCATCAAACCTGCGAAGAAACCTCGGAAAGTCTTGTGAGCACCTAGCACTGGTCTGCCGTCTTTGAAAACCTTGCCAAAATCCAAAGGTTTCCCTCCCCCGAAAATTACAGGGACCGCATTAGAGGTGTAAGCTGGAAGAATATACACGATTGATTCAGCAATTAAAACCCAAGGAATCACAGATAGCACCTCGCAATACTTCTCATATCTCTCGAAGACCCATTTCTTCGATCTTTAGGAGTATAGGTTTTGGAGCCCTCTCCTTATCCCCTTTTTCGCTAACGGTCAGTCTGACTACTTCAGTCTTTGGAGTTGGTCTCATAGAAATCACGGTGTCTGCCCAGAACTTCAAGACTCTAACTGCTACAGGCTGTATCGAAGCTCCGTCTCCAAGAAGCACACTTCGAACCTGACTTACCACGATACAAGCTACTTTTTTCGTGTTCACGATTTGGGCAAGATATCCCAACTGCCTGTTCAATTCACGGTTTAGCTTGAACGCATCTCTTCCTTTCCCCAGCTCCTCGCGGTATCGGCTCGTGATGGTGTCGATCACCACCAACTTCACTCTGGAACTAACGTAATCATCCAAGCTGTTAATCGCTTGAGCCTGTTGTTCAAAGCTGTCAGGTTTCATTAGGATAATTTGGGGCGCTAGAGCCTCGAAGTCATCATTAGCCAACTGTCTCATTCTCCGCGAGAAAAAAGTATTGTCTGCGTCGACGAAAATCGTCTTGAAGCCTGCTCGCGCGCAGTTGACTGCTGATTGGATGACGAGAGTCGTCTTCCCAGTTTCGGCTTCGCCGTAAACTAAGACTAGTTTTCTCCCTTTCAACCCTCCTCTTAGCCTTTTATCCAACGACCTGCAACCAGTCGAAATTGTGATCTGCAACCTTCTTCACGAGTCAGAGAGAGTATTAATGATGAAAAATTAATAGCTTTGTTGTGACTAGTACATCAAAAGGACTCTGGAATGACTGCAAAGATTGCTGTTGCCACGGTCTCTGGGCGAGCTTACTACTTACTGGTTAACGAATTGAAGAAAAGAGGTATCTCGTTTCTGAGTCTGACGCCGACTGAGAAAGTACCAGTTGAAATTCTGACAGTCCTGACGACGAGTAAAGAACATCCAATGATAACTCCCCCTGCGAGCGCGCGCGCAAGCATTTTAATCTTCGAGGAGTATGGGAATCCCACCGCGATCGTAGATGAAGCGATCAGACTGGTTACGCAGAAACCTGTGTACGAACATCTTGTGATCGGAGTAGACCCTGGAGAGAACTTCGGCTTGGCGGTCTTGGGGGACGGGAGAACTCTTGAGACAAGGATTTGCACAAGCCCTGAAGAAACCATATCTGCAATCCAATCCATTCTGAGTCGAACTCCCGCAACTCAGGTCAAAGTACGAATAGGAGATGGCGCCATGTCCTATTCCCAAGAGCTTCTTAAACGCCTTAGCTGGATTCTCCCAGAATACATAGCGATTGAGAACGTTAGCGAGGAAGGAACGAGTCGCTCCATGAAAGAACATAGCCATCGAAGAACAGAGAAAGACAAGAACTCCGCGATACGAATCGGGCAGAGGAAAGGCAAAGTAATAAGTCGAAAGGAATTGAACGACGACCTCTAGTCCATGCTCACGCGAATAAGAGCGCGTATACATACCTGCGGTTGATTCGCATAATTGTTATAAACAGAATTCACCAATGAAGCCTCATGCCCAACCGAGTTCATTGTGCCCATGTTCTGGTGAAAACCGAGAAGGAAGCACTGGCAGTTCTCGAGCAATTGAAGAAGGGAGAGAAATTCGCCAAAATCGCAGGCAACGTTTCACTCTGTTCGTCTGGAAAGAAGGGTGGAGACTTGGGTTTCTTTGGAAGAGGACAAATGGTGAAAGAGTTCGAGAAAGCCGCCTTCTTATTGGAGAAGGGAGTAGTCTCTCCGATAGTGAAAACGAAGCACGGTTATCATATCATAAAGCGACTCGAGTAGTCTCTGAATAGAATGACCTCGTTGACATGTGTTGTGCAATCTGATGGCTCGTGCTAGAGTAACAAAAGAAGAACTTTCTGAGAAGAATATGCACTTTTTTGCTTTGAGCATTGAGACGAAGAACGCTATTCTAGTGTTAATCAGTGAAGACGAAGACCAGTTTGGGACTGTAGCCGCCTCCGTGCCAGCTATTGACCCGATCCGAATTAAACCGCCTCTATCCTCTGTACTGCTAGGGCACCGAAATTCCACGGTGGCCCGCATGTTGGCAGAGCGCCTTGCTAAAAAATCTGGAAAGATTGGCTTAGTCTCTGTATACTTAAAGAATATAAGTGAGATTGAAGCAAGCCCCACGATCACGAAGATCTTCGAGAAAGTCACTACGCCTCGTCGAGAAGCTCAGAAAGAAGTAGGCCGGGAAGGTGCTTTCGTTTGAGCCTGCGCGCGCGATTGCTCTTGGAAACGTGTGCTTATATGCAGAACTAAGGATAATAGAATCCGTCGGTTCACCCCAATGCCGCTGAGAGTAAAAGACGCAATGGTTAAGCAAGTCATAACAGTGGACGAAGGATCAACCGTCAAGGAGGCTGCCGAAATCATGAACAAATTTGAGATCGGTTGCCTGATAGTCTCCAAGGATGGAAAAGCAACTGGAATTCTGACAGAACGAGATCTTCTAAAGAAAATCGTGAGTCAAGGAAGAAGCCCTGCCAGAACAAAAGTGTCCTCTATCATGACTACTCCTCTGATAGTCGTTGAACCAGAAATGGATCTAGAGGAAGCAGCCAAACTGATGTTCAAACTCAGAATAAAAAAGCTGCCAGTTATTGATGAAGGTCAATTGAAGGGATTGGTGACACTTTCAGATCTCCTACGGTTCCAGCCCCATCTGATTCGGCTTATTAAAGACTTAAGCAAACAATTAGCCCCCAAGCGAATGAAGAAAGTAGTAAACTATTATGTCGTCTAGCGTTCTTGTGTGTGCTGTCAAAGGTTCTGCTATGGAGCGAAGTAAGTGACTCTAATCAGACCACCATCTCTCAGCAAACTCATTGAGATATACGGGAGCCTGAGAGCAGCCATTCAACACTTGTTGGAATCAGGCTATACGCCTGAAGACATTTCTTGGAAAATGAAGATTCCTTACCACCTTATTCGCTTGTATATGTATGGAAGCGAACCATCTGGCAGAGTCCTTTTTGCGCGCGCGCGGTAAAGTCTCCAACCTCCCTGAAGGAGTAATGGAGTAGCTTAAGGATATGGTTGAGACATCAAGAATCCGAGCGGACGATGATGGCGTCTTCGTTAAGCCTTCGATTGTGATGGAAGTGACCTATCAGGAAATCCAAACCTCAGAGGAATGCACCAGTGGCTACGCGCTACGAGCCCCAAAGGTGGTTCGCTTTAAACTCGACAAGAATGTAGACGATATTGACACATATGAGAAAATTACTCAACTATACGAAAACCAATATGAACGTCAGCGCGATGCAACTACTGTTACTTGAATTCAGCGAAGCTTCGCAAAGTTGTAAATCTCAAACGTTACTCCTATGGCAGTGACAACTATACCTACTATTATTGATAGTAGCCCCTGAACAAGCATCCCTAGATTCGAAATTGGCATAAGGATTCCAAGAAGAATAAAGACGATGCCAACGCCAATGAATATCCCGTCAATAAGAGCTGAAAGTCTCTGTTTTTTTACCTGTTCAGCCAGAGACTCGGCTGGAGTGCTGTACATTTCCATGGGTAACTGAAGGCTTCCCTGAGACTGACGGTGTACATCAGATTGATCTGATTCCAAGATCTTACACGTAGAATGCGTCCGCTTGTTTGTGCATATTTAGCTTGTTAACCTCGAATCCAGATTTGGAATCTGAGCGTGCGTTGCTTTCGGATGCGCGTGCGTACAAACTGAATCCTATCTTTATACATGCGCGCTGGGTGCTATGATAAATTACGTGTGTTGAAGACGCTAGTCTCCTTTTGCGATGATTTGTAGATTGGTGAAGCGAACCGAAGGGCTATAGAATGAGCTGTTTGGAATGAAGAATTCTCGATTGTCTTCGCCGATTCTTTCAACATTTTGGATTAACTGGAAAGCGTTTCCCGCTAGCATTAGACCTGGGACGCATCCTGTAAGTTGACCATCTTCGATGCGGAAGCATGGATTACCAACGACACTGAAGTCTCCCGTATCTTGATTCGAGGAGTGGGCACCCTGCAGTCCCTTAATCAAGTAGCCTGAGTTCACATCGCCAATGAGGTCCTCCAGACTTCCTTCTCCTGCTGGAACCACGATGGTGGAGGGTTGGATACCAACCACGCCGGTACGAAGGTTTCGTTGGGCGTTGCCTGTGCTTTGACCACCATAGCGGTTGGCCCAATAGTTGTTCCAAAGGAAAGATCGGAGTTCTCCCTTCTCGATGATTGGAGTGGTCTGTCTTGGAATGCCTTCATCATCGAATAGTGAAGTTCTGAACGCGCCTGGTTGGAGTCCATCATCGATTATAGAGAGGTTTTCTGAGGCAATTTTCTCACCTCGACGGGATGCCAAAACAGACTTTTTACGAACTACGTTTTCTCCTCGGATTGAAGGGAAGAACGAGAAATAGAGCAAGTTGCCTAGAGCGTTACCAATCATGACTACAGTCTCCGATCCAGTTGCGCCTTTTGCCGGTTTCCTCGCAAGCTCAATGTATTGGATTGCACGGGTCACTACACCGTCAATGTCCAGAGCGCAACTTCTGCTTAGGTCGAATTCAACTATCGTAGGCGTCATACCTCCTGCTGGAGTTGGAGCGACAATTCCGACGTAAACGTAAGCCCTTGTACTGCGATCTGCGACACCGACACCGTTAGAGTTGGCGTACGCACTCCAACCGTAGATGCCACCAATGCCTGCCTGACCTACAATGATATCCTTGCTTTGATCTGTGACTTTCTGTGTCATATCTGCAAGCATGTCAACGAAGAAGCTCGGTGTCTTTTCCGAGGTTGAATCATCCCATACCTTAGAG
>JAGLZJ010000032.1 GCA_023131555.1 Candidatus Bathyarchaeota archaeon
GATTTCGGGTGTTGATTTCTGGTTCATATTTGTTAAATAGGGTTTGGGGGAGAGAGGATGGTTGTTTGCGTGAATTCAATGTCAATGCGTAATTTCTTGAAGTCCAGGAGGGGAATCTCGCCTATTCTGGCGACGCTGCTGTTGATTGTTATCGCGGTGTCCGCGATCATCGTCACGTACGCGTGGGTGACGACGTTCATTGGCAGCCAGACGGCTGCGGGGGGAACCCTGCTGGAGGTGGAGAACGTTTACTGGAACGCCACTGCTTCAGCGACCGTGTTCACCGTGAGGAACGTGGGGACGAGTGACGCCAGGGTCTTGCGCTTTTACGCGGGTGAAGGGGCGGCGAACCTTGTTGAGGTCACCTCCTACACGGATCTGCCACCAAGTGGAAAAATGCTGCCGGTGGAGCAGGCGACGACGATTACGCTGGATTGGCCGAACAGCCTTGCCGCATCCTGGGATAATGGCGAAACCTACTACTTTAAAATCGCCCCGGAGACCGGTGCATCAAAAGACTTCACCTGGAAAACACCAGCCTCCTAACCACCGAAGCTGAAGTCTGTTGCTAAGTCACAACAGAATTAACAGTAACTGCTGTAGCCTATCCGTTTCTCTGCTATGTAAAAACGTCCTCTAGAGATTCAACGACTTCCTTTGAACCTTTGCCTTCGATTAGAGTGATGTTGTAGAGCTTTGCCATTCGCTTCCCACTCAGGCTAATTCCTGGAACTACAACCAAGTATGCTTTAGCTGGATTGACATCATAGATCTTGGCAAACATGGAGATTACTGGTTGTTCTGAGACTGCTTTTGAAGACGTGGCGAAGTCTACTACTATCATCTTCTTATTCTTCCCCTTTGACGCTGCTATATCAAACAGGTGGTCTGCCCCAGACTTTCCCTTTAAAAGACCCGGAGTCTTAACCCGATATCCGCTTTTCTCCATGAGCCTTCTTACTGGAGTGACAAAAACCCAATCGAGCGAGGCTTCCTCTTTAGCTTCTTCGCTCAAGACATATCTGTAGACTTCTCTATACCTTCCGTCTTCAAACGTGAACTCTGTTTGACAGTTTCGGCAGACGTGTGAAGGGACTGGAATGTCAAAGCTTTTACCACAGCTGTTGCATTTACACCAGACTCCCGCTTTTCTGTAGTCAATCCCCTGTTTAGTCAGCGTTTTCTGACATTTCGGGCATGCTAGTTGCCCATCTCCCTTGAAGCGATCTTCTGTGTCGATGTATCCGCATATTATGTGTTCAATTAAAGCACTCTTCTCGATATTGAATGAGTTGCAGTGGGGACAATTGTACCGCATTGACGTTCTCTGGGAACTGCACTTAGGGCAGAGAATGGTCTTGTCATGCAGTTCTCGGTTTAATATGCCTACCTCCGTCAATTGGTCTAAGAAGTTTTCTGCTTCAGTTGTGTCCTCCAGAATCTCTTCAAGAACCGTGAATTTGTAGCCACAGTCATGATCAAATGCAGGCAGAAGTTCACTGGGTTGTTCTCCAGCAAGCTTTCTTAGAAAGGCCTGTACTTGTCGATCTTTGTATAGTTCCTTTCTGCCTGCTTTTGCAGTTTCACTCATTCTTTCCAGCCCTGCCTGCCCGAAAGCACGACACATACGCCTATGAGTTGGTGTAAAGATCTAGACTTCTCTATCGTGCCGGGGGGATTCTGGCAATACATAGCGTGACGCGTCCTTTCTGTTTACGCTAATGGCATGTGTACTTCAGTTCCTCAACGTCCAGATTTAAGATTTCAGAATCGCCAATCCATTTCCAAAATTCCATTTGCATATCCCAGATCTGAATCTAAGCCCACGTACATGCCATTATGTTGTCATTCACGAAAAGAAAGCTAGATACTCCATGGGCTATTCGTCGTTCTTTTTAATTTCTTTCAGTGCTTCGGGGTTTTCGAGCGATGACATGTCTCCGAATTCTTTGTTTAATACTGCGTCTCGAATGAGCCTTCTCACGATCTTACCCGACCTTGTTCTAGGTAGATCATTCACAAAACTGATGTCAGATGGCTTGAAGGGTTTACCCATGCTGCCAACTACTTCTTGTGAGAGTTCGCCTTTCAGTGCAACACTTGCCTTAAAGTTGGGTTTCAGAACAGCAAAGCACATGATTTTTTCTCCTTTGATTTCGTGGGGAAGACCGATACAGGCTGATTCATAGACCGCATGATGTTGGTTAAGGATTGATTCCAATTCAGCTGGTCCTATTCTCTTGCCCGCGACTTTTATCACGTCGTCAGTTCTGCCATGTAGGAACCAGAAGCCATCTTGATCTACGGAGGCCCAGTCACCATGATACCAGATGTCTTTCCATCTGGACCAATATGTCTCTAGGTATCGTTCCGGCTCTTTCCAGAACCCTCGCGTCATTGAAGGCGCTGGTTTTTTACATACAAGATAGCCTACCTTCTCCCGAAGAGATCTTCCATCATCGTCGAAGACATCGATGTCCATTCCCAGTCCCGGTCCTCCGAGCGTTGAAGGCTTAAGGGGCATAATCGGTAACGGAAGCAGGAAGCATCCGAATATCTCCGTTCCTCCAGACAGGTTTATGAAGGGACATCTCCCTCCAGCCACATTCCTGTGGAGCCACAGCCACGTATCTGGATCTATGGATTCACCGGTGTTTCCCAGCATTCTGAGACTGCTCAAATCATGGGGCTCTACGTACTCGTCTCCGTACTTTTTAAGCATCCTGAAGACGGTTGCGGAACCTCCAAGCGTTGTGACTCCATATCTTTCTATCATGTTCCATAGCCTGTCGGGTTCGGGGTAGTCTGGAGCACCTTCGAAGATTAGATGAGTACCACCTAGATGTTGTACCCCGATTATCTGCCAAGGTCCCATCATCCAGCCGATATCTGTTATCCAGAAGAACACGTCTTCATCTTTTAGGTCTAGATTGAAATGAATCTCCTTTGAGCTCTGAAGCAAAGCACCCACTTGCGAAATAACTGTTCCTTTGGGCTTCGCCGTTGTTCCAGAGGTATATAGGAGAAGGGCTGGAGCTTCGGAATCAACGGGTGTGGTTGCACATTTGGCTGATTCGTGTTGAACCAGTTCTTTCCACGGGATATCTCTACCTTCATTCAGTGGAACATCAATGCCGCTTCTCCTCACTACGATTATTTTTTCGATTGTGTCAACAGCTTCTGCAGCCTCATCGGCGCTCTCCTTCAGTTTGATGACTTTGCCTCTGCGGTAATAGCCATCTGCGGTGATGAGTACTCTGGACTCTGCGCTCTGCAATCTCGTTCTTACTGCTTTAGGACTGTAACCCGAGAATATCGGCACTGCGATCGCCCCTATTTTCAGAGTTGCAAAGAGTGAGATGATGGTTTCAGGCAGCATTGGGATGTACATTCCTACGGTGTCTCCCTCCCCGACTCCCAGAGCCTTCAGGGCATTCGCGAATCTGTTAACCTCAGAATTGAGTCTCCAATACGAGTACTGCTTCTCTTCACCATCTTCACCAGCCCAGATGAACACGATCTTGTTCCGGCGCCAAGAAGCAGCGTGTCTATCAACACAGTTATGGGATATGTTCAACCTCCCTCCGGTGAACCATTTCGCCCACTGGGGGCCTGCTGACATATCCAGGGTCTCTCGTGGCTTCTCGAACCATTCAACTTTGAGTTCTTCAACAGCCGCGTTCCAGAACCATTCAACATCTTCCACTGAGCGCTTTATCAGATCCCTATAGTCTCGTATTCCATGTTTGCCCATGAACTTCTTCACGTTGCTGTTGTCGACCAACTCCTTCGGAGGATGCCAAAGGTCAGCCAATTCCCACACCTCAAAGCGGACGTATTGTTCGGTTCATCTGATTTAGTCTTTGTGGGCTTCCATGCATCAGGTCTCCTTAATAAGATCCCACCGCCACGTTCTCAGGAATGACTGCCATACTACCGCCGGGTCAGCGGGAGATCGATCGAATACTCAGATGGAACATAGATCATCCTGGGATTATAGAGGAGAACCCGAAGGTTGATCTAAAGAAATGGACGCTGGAAATCGATGGTGAAGTCGAGAATCCGACTAGACTGAAGTGGCATGACTTTATCCAACTCACTTCTTCTGAAAGCGTCGCTGACTTCCATTGTGTGGAAGGTTGGAGCGTCAGAAACTGCAGGTGGCACGGTGTGAAACTCGTCGATTTGGCGAGGATCGTGAGCCCCAAATCTAAAGCAAAAAACGTATTCTTCATTTGCTTTGATGGATACACAACTTCATTGAGTCTTGAGGACGCTCTTCAGGACAACGTCTTACTGGCCTTTGAGCTGAACTCGCATCCTCTGGATGAAACCTTAGGCGGCCCGTTGCGGCTGGTAGTTCCGGACAAATACGCTTACAAGAGCGCTATGTGGGTGAAGCAAATAATCTTCACAGAGACAAAAGAACTTGGATATTGGGAGAAAAAGGGCTACAGTGATACAGCGGACGTCTGGAAGAATGATAGATACGAGAAATGAGACCGAGTCGTTCTCAACTTTTCTTGAACTGCTTCAGCCTATCAGCGATATCTGGCGGGATGCCAATTGCCATGCCAAACTCCTTGTCTGCATTTGCTGCAACCACGTAGCCTTCCGCAAGAATCGGTTCTGAGCCCTGCTTTCTGATTTCGAAACCGTACTTCACCGTCTTCCTTTTGAGTTCTTCTAGAACCATCGATATCTCAAGAACATCTCCAAATCTCGATGGCGCTCTGTACCTGCAGAAGACTTCTATCCTTGGCAGCCAAAACCCGCGCTCAGCAAGACCATCATATCTGAGACCAAGATGCTCATAGAACTCTTCCTCTGCCCTCTCAAAGAACCGGAAATAGTTAGAGTGGTGAACCACTTGGGCAGCGTCAGTATCCGACCAAGTTACACGGTAAGTGGTCTTGAATACAGCCATTATTATCTCCTAATCCTTGAAGGCTTACTCCGAAATTATTCCTGTAGGAGAATTCTGGCAACGACGTTCTTCTGAATCTCTGTGGTTCCTTCGTAAATTGACGAAATCCTGATATCACGATAGAACCGTTCAATGTCGTAATCAGCCAAGTATCCGTAACCTCCGAAGATCTGCATCGCCTCACTGATTACTCTTATAGCGTTCGCTGTAGCTATCGTCTTTGCCATGCACGCAAGTTTCGGTATGATTTTGCCTCTGCTAGCGAACCATGCTGCTTTGTAGACCAGCAGCTTTGCGGATTCTATGTCCAGTGCCATGTCTGCAAGCTTATGTTGAATTACTTGAAAGCTTGAAAGAGAGCGTCCAAACTGCTTCCTCTCCTTAGAGTATTTGAGGGCGCGTTCAAAGGCTCCAAGCGCCATGCCAACGGATTGCGCTGCAACATTGATTCTGCCAACATCTATGAACTCCATGAAGTGATAGAAACCTCGATTCTCCGTTCCAAGGAGTGCATCTTTCGGAACCCTAACGTCGCTGAAAGAGTACTCTCCTAAAGTGGTCGCTCTAATTCCCATCTTTCCATGAAGCTCGTTGCAGTCGAATCCTGGGGTTCCGCTCTCAACAATGAAGAGGCTTTGTCCCTTATGCTTAGCCTCAGGATTCGTCTGACACAGGACAACAGCGTAGTCTGCGATAGTTGCATTCGTGATCATCGTCTTTCCACCGTTGATCACATATTCGTCTCCGTCCTTGACTGCTACCGTATCCATAAACGTGACATCGCTTCCATGAGCAGGTTCAGTGAAGGCTCCTGAGGAAAGCCATTCTCCACGAGCGGTCTTAGGGAGATACTTCATCTTCTGCTCCTCCGAACCAAACTCCATAATCAAATCGCTGCCAAAGAGCGCCGCAAACATTGCGGATCCAAGTGTCGAATCTACCCTGCAGAACGCCTCCTCAATCAGAACGTTGTCAAACAGGTCCAGACCTTGACCACCATGCTTCTCCTCAAAATAGGACCCGATGAACCCTAGTTTCGCCGCTTTATGATATATGGCACGCGGGAACTCGTGCTTCTGATCAAATTCTCTGGCAGTCTCTGGCTGAAACTCGCCTTCAGCGAATTCTCTGGCTGCAGTTTGAATATCTTTCTGTTCTTGCGTCAGTTCAAAATCCATTCAAACTCGTCTCCTACCTCTTACAAAGTACCTCTTTGCTCAACTCATCCAAGAATTTTACTCTTATAACCAGCACAACTTTATATAGCTTCTACGAGCGCGCAAATCTTTAGTATAATCTGAACCTCTATTGCTGGTTTGAAAGCCATTGACCCATCTGAACTTAGGCAGAATCCTCAGAGTTCATGCTAAGAACTATCCTCAGAAGACCGCAGTAAGGGACTGGAAAGGCGAAGCACGAACTTATTCTGAGCTTGATATCAGAACGAACAAGCTCGCAAACGCCCTGCTAAACATCGGTTTAAGGAAGGGAGATCGGCTAGCTGTTATGCTTCACAACTGCGTCGAGTTTGTGGAGATAAGTTGTGCCTGCGCGAAGGTAGGGGTAGTCGTGGTGACTATCAGCTGGCGCTCCGTCAGTAGCGATATTGAATACATCGTCAACAATTCCGACGCTAAAGCAATGATTCTGCAAACGGAATTCTGCGATGTCGTGAACTCAATTCGATCGAAACTCCGTGGAATCGCTGAAGAAATGATGATCGTCGTCAGCAGAGAACAACAGGCGAAGTACGTGAACTACGAGAACCTTCTAGAAAATTCTCCTGCCAGCAATCCTCCATTGGATATCTCGGAAAAAGACACATGGTTCCAGATCTACACCTCCGGAACCACAGGCGTTCCGAAAGGTGTGGTCAGATCCCACGAATCCTACATAGCATTCTTCTTGATTAACGCAGTGGAATTTCACTTTTCTCAAGACGACAAGGGTATGATAATCATGCCCCTCTACCACGTGAACTCCACCTTTTACGGTCTCCTATTTCTCTACATTGGGGCATCTCTCTTTGTAGGTCGGGATGAAAGCTTCGATCCAGTTGAGCTTCTACACGTGATTGATGAGGAGAAAGTGACTTTCATTTCATTGATACCAACTCACTATCATCTGATACTGAATGTTCCTGAAGACGTAAGGTGTCGCTTTGACCTGAGTTCAATGCGTAGCTTTCTTTGTTCTTCGGCTCCCGTGCGAACCAAGATCAAGAAAGGGATCTTGAAATGTTTCCCCAACGTTGAACTGTATGAGGCTTATGGCTCCACTGAAGCCGGTCTCGTCACAATTCTGAGACCAGAAGATCAGCTCAGAAAACTCGGTTCAATGGGGCGGGAATGTCTTGGTACTGCAGTTATCAAGCTGTTGGATGAGAATGGAGACGAAGTGCCTACAGGTCAAGTTGGCGAGTTGTATTCTCGTGGACCAATGATGTTTGACGAATACTATAAGATGCCTGTCAAAACAAAGAGTTCCTTTAGAAAAAGTTTCTTCACTGCTGGAGACATGGTTAGACGTGATGAGGAAGGTTACTACTATATTGTTGACAGGAAGGACAATATGATCATCACTGGCGGAGAACACGTGTACCCCTCTGAAGTTGAGGAGGCCATCTCTCAGCACCCGAAAGTCTTTGATGTCGCCGTGTTTGGAATACCAGATGAGAAGTGGGGTGAAGCTGTGAAAGCAGCGGTCGTCGTAAAAGAAGGCGTCACGGTCACAGAAGAAGAACTCATCGAGTTCTGTGCAGGGAACATGGCCGGATACAAGAAACCGAAATCCGTAGAGTTCATCTCAGCATCCGAGATGCCGAAGACCACAACTGGAAAAATATTGCACAGAAAACTTCGCGAAAGATACACTATTCAGCTCTGATTTTCACCGAACAACACTATGCCTTCGTCTGGCTTAGCATATCCAGAAAAACCTTCAACCTTCTCTTCACGTGCGCCTCATCGTAACGTCTCCAATCAGAGGAGTCGACATCTATTATTAAGCTTGGAACTCCCAGTTTCTTTGAGATTGCTTTCTTAACCAGCGTCTCTCCAATAGACATCATCCTGCATCCCCAATTCGTGGGAAGAATCACTCCATCCGCTTTATATTCTTCCACAAGCCTCTGCATCAAACTGATCTTTCTCTCTATGCTGCAGTTCGCGAAGTTCAGAAGATATTTCTCAGCTAGGCTCTCAAACGGTCTTGAAGGGTCGAGTTTTCCCATCCAAACATGAGAGAATGATTCGGCGACTACAACGGCATTCAGACTGTTCAGGTGCTGAAACAACCCAAGATTGAACCACAAGGGCAGGTTGTCCCATACGAGTCGGAATTTCTCTTTCTCCAATAGTCCGAACCGTTTCTCCACTCGCTCTCTGACCTCGTTTCGTAGCATGGTGTAGAATTCAATCGCCTTGTGAGTGCCCGGCATAGAGAGCATGAAGAAAACCGTGGAGAACGCGTCGCGAGCTCCCATGGGGGCAGGAATCGTCTTCCGATAAGCTTGGATTTCGCTCCAGAGCCGGCTGGTTTGGTCTGATAGCTTCACAGTCTCCTCCAG
>JAGLZJ010000033.1 GCA_023131555.1 Candidatus Bathyarchaeota archaeon
GAACTGGTTCTGACGGTTAAACCAGAGGGCTGGTACGAGGCGGAGAAGGCGGTTCAGCAGGTTAAGGGTGACCTCTTCAAAATCGGTGAAGTAACTGAGGATAAAGGAATATACGTCAAGCTCGACGAGAAAATGCATTATGTGGAAGCCCGAGGTTACGAACATTTCAGGAAGGAAAACGAGTAGCATTCCGTCCTGTGACGTTGGAAGCTTACCCTGTAGCACCGAACTCGATGAAGTGCTTCACGAGGACTCATCGATCCATAAGTCTTCCATGGAGAAGTTCAAACAGTCGATAGTTGATTCTTTTATAGACAAGTTGAAAGCAGGGATATCGATCCCCGCGTTTCCTCAGTTCAGAGACATGAATCAGATGTTTCTCTCAGCCTTCGAGGGCGTAGAGAAGGTAGGGGGAGGATTCACACAGACTGAAATTCACCTTGCACTGAAGCCGGAATTTGACCTACTGCCTGAAGTTGTCGCCATTAAAGAGCACTCAGGGAAGATCAAAGAGCAGACAGACCAGCGCTTTCAACTCAGAATATGCGTCACAGGACCGTACACACTTGCCTCCTTTTTCCCTCACCGAAACTGGCAGATCTACAGAGAGATTGGACATCTACTCACGAGAATTGTTGACCGAAACATATTCTCTCAGAAGCATGGAAAAGTCACACTGCTCTCCATTGATGAACCCCTATTCGGCTTTATCGATGACCCTCTCATTGACAGGAACACGGCAGGCAGGGAAGAACTGCTGAAAGCTTGGGAGACGATAGCCCAAAAGGCTGAAGCCAAGAACGTTCAATCGTGCATCCATCTCCACTCAACCTCGGACAATCTATTCTGGGAACCGGAATCGATCAACATAATAGAATCCCACGTAGATGACCCCATTTACACAATGAAGGCTACTAAGGAGCGGCTGGAGTCAGAAGACAAATTCCTGAAGGCCAGTATCGCAAAATCAGACTTCGACGTATTGATCGAAGACTCGCTAAGATTCGCAACAGACCTTACAGTGCCGGAAGCATGGAAAGGCATCATCAAGGGTACGATAAAGGCTGAAAGATTCCTAGAAAAGAAGGAGATCATGACGAAGAGGCTGACTAAAATCATCAATCAGTACGGAGTAGAGAGAGTCGCAATGGCAGGTCCTGAATGCGGACTAAGAGGGTTCCCCACATATGGCTCTGCAGTAAGCTGCCTCAGAGACGTTTCAGATGTCACTCGATCCACTTCGTTTTAGTTCTGCATCTATACTGCAAACAGGAGATTTTTCGGAGAAAGGTATAAAAGAAGCAATCGGATCCAACTTCCCTCTCGTGTCGGAACTCTGAAATCCGCGCGGGCTTCTCAAGTCGCAAATGTTCCAGCATGCATGTATTATGCACTCGGTCAGGAAAATTTCGGTCTAATCGCCCTTGTTGGGCATGCATCGACACATTCTAGGCAGTAAGTGCACTCCGGATGTGTGAATTTCTCCCATGGTAGATCGAGGATCGGGACTCTCATTGGGCAGACTTCGACGCAACGGCGACAACTACTCTTCGTGCAGTGCACCAGATCTCGTTTCAACCCGAGGAAACTGAAGTGGTTAAGTATGGCCATTTCTGCTCCTACGGGACAGAGATATTTGCACCAGCTACGGGGAGTGTAGACGGCGAACACTAAAACTAGCGCCAAAATGAATAGTCGAACCCAGAATAATATTGAAAGAGAGCCTATTCCTTCTAATATGCCCACGAATGGGGCTTCTGCAGTAATTACGTTGAATATGGAGACAGGAAGCACTCCGAATAGAGTGTCGTGAGGGCTCAGAGCGTTGAATGGAGCTTGAGCGAAGACTCCTAGAGCGTTTCTGTAACTATAGCCCATTCCTGCAACCACCGAAAGTGAAACGGTTAAACTGATGAAGAGGACCACTCCAAGGATCAAGTACTTGATGTATAGCATCTCATTGTGAGTTCTCAATGAGATCACAGCATGCCTCCTCTTCAAGAAGCCGAGAATGTCTTGTATGAAACCAAAGGGACAGACCCAAGCACACAGCATCCTACCAAGAAGCACCGTGAAAATTAGAAAGGAAGCTAAAGGAAGCCATGGAATCATCGTCTGATAGAGCTGATACTGCATCACTGCGAAGGCGTCTCCTGCGGACGCCGCAGGGTTTCCAAGGCTTTGAAGGGTTGGGAGAAGTAGAGCAGATGGCTCAAACCCGAACAAGACAGCGTTCAACAGCAGAAAGAACGCGAACTGGCTTGCAAACCTCAGAGTTCTGATCCTTAATACTGCACGTTTTAAATCCACCAAAGCGCGGATATATCCCCTGTTAACTGTGTTTTTAAAACGTTTGATTCAGCAACATAAAAAGGTTTCATCCATCCAAGAACTGCGCAAGAGAATATTGGATCTTAAAGTCTTCATACAAGCGGGAACGACGTAGCACTGTAGATTGTTAAGGCAATGGAAGGAGCGAAGACGGCCAACCACACCACTTTGTTCCATTCAAAGACTTTGAAGCCGTCTAGGATTCCGAAGGGAAGCAGATTGAACAGGGCGATGAATGCGTTTATCAACATAGTGTACATCAGTGCTTCGCCCATGGCGCCGGGTACTTGAGCCAGCTGCGTGATGGCTAAAAAGAGCAGTGCAAAAGTGATGTTCGTCAATGGGCCAGCGACTGCAGTTTTTCCGATAACCTTCTTATCAGCCATTCCTGCCACTATAACTGTTCCAGGGGAAATTATCTTGAAGGGAGAGATAATTGATAGTACGGTGATTAGGGCTCCGTAGGTTGTTATGCGGAATTCCGCCCATAGTCCATATTGTTGGGCAGCTAGCTTGTGGGCGATCTCATGGGACAGAAAAGAGACAGCGAAGAGAAGAGCTAGGACGATGAGAGGTAGAGGAGAAGCGTAGAAGCTTCTTTCCCACCATAAGGGCATCGAGAGCCCTATCGCAAGGGTGAGTAACCCCCCGATAACCAGATGTTTGAGCTCTGTTTTGCTGAATGAGATGACTCTGTTATCCCGGTAGGCTGGCTGGGCGTAGGTTACGCTATGTTCAAACCTTGGGCGGCCTCTTCCTTTTTTTCCAGTCAGCACGGGGAGGGGTTTTTCTCTTGGCGCTCTCGCTCTCCAAGATTCAGGGCAATCATGGTTCTCGGGCAAGCGGTGCTCAACGCAGAAATGCTGTCCGCAGTATGGACATTTGAAAGGCATGTATGTTTCAACGTCGCAGGAGACGCACTTCACCATTGCGCACCTTCAAGAGAGTCCATCGCGTGCACGCTCATATATAATCCTCGCCTTATATTGGCTACCGGACGTCTTTGAAGAGGTCCTCACTTTCGTCTATTAGTAGCGCCTTCGAAGAGAAGCCCTCATTAAAAGTTAATCGCCTGAATCCTTTAATGATTACAACAGGAGTCGCTTCTTTTCCTTGACCCATAACCAGCTCTGCTGCGCATGCTAGTTCGTCAGCTACAGCGTTAAATTTAACCTGCATAACGTAGCCGAACAGGTCCTCTCGTCCACGGTAATCAAAGAAGGGGTCGAGACCCGCTAGACCTATTGCGAAGTTGACTTGACCTCGCCTGAAAGGTCTGCTGTATGTATCCGATATGATGACTCCTATGTTTCTGCCAGTTGATCTCGTAATGCGACTCCGTAATCGTCTGGCAGATCTATCAGGGTCAGTCGGAAGGAGTGCATATCGGTTCTGACCTTCCACGTTTGATTTGTCGATTCCAGCGTTGATGTTCACTAAGCCTCTCTTATCTTCAACAATAATTGTCTGCTGAGACGCTTTCAGAACGCGCTTGGATTCGCTCAGAATTAGCTCTACGAGTCTTTGGTCGCGACCTGAAACTTCAGCGATCTTCAAGGCTTCTGGAGATGCTTTCACCTTATCCAGTTCAACAAGGCGGTCTTCTGCTTTCGAGACAGCTTTTTGAGCGATCACAAACACGTCTCCATCCTCAATCTTAACATTGTTGACCTCTGCCACTCTAAGAATGATAGAAGCCAAGTCATCACCTGCCTTCACCAAAGGAATCCCTGTGAGACCGATAATCCTGACAGTTGATATCTTCTCCACCATCGTTTACGTTTGAATCAAGTAGTGTCTGGCGCCAGCAACGCTTATTAAACTATTTTGCGCCTCCAGACCGAGAGAATGGAGCTAAACATCAAAGTCGAAGGAACCCTGTTCGATTTAGGGAATACGCTAGAGTGTGGACAGATCTTCAGGTGGGAGAAGCATGGCGACTGGTGGTACTGTATATCAGACAACCAAGTCTTCAAAGCGCGACAGATTGGAGGAATAATAGAGTTTGTGGGCACAGAC
Source organism: Candidatus Bathyarchaeota archaeon (assembly GCA_023131555.1). Taxonomy (GTDB): domain Archaea; phylum Thermoproteota; class Bathyarchaeia; order Bathyarchaeales; family SOJC01; genus JAGLZJ01. The sequence continues at coordinate 4,351 of JAGLZJ010000033.1, forward strand.
TACCAGTTTGTTAAGCAGTACTTCCGGTTAGATGATGACCTGCAAGAAGTCATCAAGGCAATCTCTCAGGACTCATTCATAGTACGAGCAACTGAAGCATTTCACGGTCTTCGCTTAGTGCGGCAGAGTCCTTGGGAGTGCTTGATCTCCTTCATCTGCGCAACTTGGAAGAGCGTCAACGCGATTAGAGACATGCTCTTCAGGCTTTCAAGAATGTTTGGGGAGAAGATCATGTTTGATGGTTTACCCTTCTACACTTTCCCCAAACCGGAAGTATTGTCCAACGTTGATTTGATGGATCTTAGAAGATGTGGACTCGGGTTTAGGGCGCCACGGGTTCTGGAGACCGCGAGAAGAATCAGTGACGGGAGTCTTGATTTGGAGCGATTAAAGAGAGTTGGATATGAAGAGGGACGGGACGAATTGCTACAGCTTCCAGGCGTTGGCAGAAAGGTGGCTGACTGTGTTCTTCTCTTCTCTCTGGAGAAACTTGAAGCGTTCCCGCTAGATGTGTGGATGAAAAGAACGATTCAAGCGCATTATCTCCACTGGTTCGATAAGCCTTTCGCCAATAAACTGATGAAGACAGAATCTCTGAATACAGCACAGTACAAGAGAATCAGCTCATTCGCTCGCAGATATTTTGGAGAGTACGCCGGTTACGCCCAAGAATACCTATACCATTTTGCCAGGAGAGGAGGGCTTATAGATCCAACTTAACGCCAACGAAATCATCAGCCAGATTCAGTCTACGCTGTGCGGAAACCCTCGTCCAAGATGCCCCCAGTGACGCGGAAGGATTATTCGCACACGTGCGCAAACGTGATGGATTAACCCTTAATAACAGCCATTGGGGAGAGTTTGGCGACCCGTGTTGCGATTCCTAGCCTGTCGCTTACTTCTACAACCTTGTTCACGTCTTTGTAAGCAGAGTCTGCTTCTTCTGCGAGAACGATTGGACTCGCAGCCCGCACGATTATTCCACGTCTGCCAAGTGTCTTTCTGATCTCGTTTCCGCGAAACCGCCGTCTGGCTGCAGATCTACTCATCATCCTACCTGCTCCGTGAGCTGTGGACCCAAAGGAGACCTCCATAGCTTTCTCAGTGCCAACGAGCACCCAAGAGTTAGACCCCATACTGCCCGGGATTATCACCGGTTGCCCATAATCACGGTAGTCTACTGGAACATCTGGATGACCCCGCGGAAAAGCTCTGGTGGCACCTTTCCTGTGAATCCAAACTTTTCTTCGGCTTCCAGAGACTACGTGTTCCTCAATCTTAGCGATATTATGAGCAACATCGTACACCAAGTCCAGACCAAACTCTTCCGATGGCTGGTTGAAGACCTGTCTGAAGCTTTCCCTCACTGAATGAGTTATCACCTGACGGTTGATGAAGGCGTAGTTAATGGCGCAGGACATGGCTTGAAAATAGTCTTCCGCCTCTCTGGTGTTCCCCGGAGCACACGCTAACTCACGGTCTGGTAAGCTGATCCCGTATCTCCGCACGGCGCCTTCCATTACCCTGAGATAATCAGAACACACCTGATGGCCAAAACCGCGGGAACCACAGTGAATCATGACCGTGACTTGCCCCACTCGATCTATCCCGAAGACCTTAGCGACTTTCACATCCACAATCCTGTCAACCCTTTGAATCTCAAGGAAATGGTTCCCAGATCCCAACGTTCCGACTTGGGATCGACCTCGCTTCTTAGCAGTCTGCGAAACCTTCTCAGGGTTCGCTGTCTTCATACAACCCTGCTCTTCACAGTGATCGGCGTCTTCGACCCTTCCCATACCCTGCTCCACAATACGTGGAACGCCTTCTCGAACAAGTATGTCAAGCTCCCGATCAGAGACTCGGAAGTCCTTTCTTCGACTGCCGAGACCGCAGGGAACACTCCGGAAAATTCTGTCCGTGAGATCGCTTAATTTCGGCTTAATCTGATTCTCATTAAGGTTCGTCGTCAGCAGTCTTACACCGCAGTTTATGTCATACCCTACTCCACCAGGGCTTAGCGCCCCATCCTCAAAGTCCGTTACTGCAACCCCACCGATTGGAAATCCATAGCCTTCATGCCCATCGGGCAAAGTGATCGAGTACTTTAAGATGCCTGGAAGATGGGCAACATTCATGCATTGAGTTAACGTCCTGTCAGTCTTCATCTTCTGAAGCAACGTTTCATCGGCGAAAACCATCCCTGGAACACGCATCCCGGGTTTGGCTTCCATTGGGATGCGCCATGAATAATCATCAATCTTCTCGAGAGGCACACGATTACCTTGATTCCGCTGCATTCTCAACTCCTCATTGACACAATCTCAGAAGGTGAAATATAAGGGATTTCGCACGTATGCAAGTTACGTATTCTGTTGCTTAGCACGCGCGCTTTGAACCCATCTTCAATGCAAAGCCTGAATTCGCATAACGATTTATAGAATAACCCCTACAACTCTCCAAGTAATCTGCACGCGGAAATGAGCGCGGTCAGGAAGACTCTAGGCGTTTGTCCAAAAAGCAGGATGATGCTATCACAGAACTCAGTAAGAAGTTAGACCTGATTCTAAGGCGACTTGATGCATTAGAAGGTCTAATCGTTGAGAAGCCTGAGTATGAGGGGCTACTTCAGTCTTTGAGACTCACCAAGTTCGGCATAGGTTTGTACGATGAACCTTTGAAGATCGCAACTCGCCTGAGGAAAGCGGAACGTGTGATAGCTAAGCGCGAGGTCCCCCAAGATGCCATATGCAGATGCATAATTCAAGCACTCGCCGTAAGGGGGCCTTTGAACATCTCTGCCATAGCCCGACAAGTTCAATCAATGCGGGGAACAGCCTCCAGACGGATTATCAGGGAACGACTGAAGGAACTTGAGAAGAAGAAGATCGTGCAACAGGTGACAGGTTTCGGTAAAAGGTACGAACTCACGATGTGACCAGCTAGGTGACCATTTTTACCAACATCCTAAATTAATGGGTCCACACTCCTCTTATCAAGAGGAAACCGAAATGACGGAAAAGAGTGAGGCGAAACAGGACGCTGAGGAAGTTAAGGAGATTCTCAGCGTCGTCTCAACAGAAATACCTGGATTGATACGGAACATACTTGCCAGTGTCTTCAGCGAAGAAGCAGGACGAAGTATGGGCAAAGCCGCTGCGGCCTTCTACAAGGAGCTGAAAGATGGAGGGATGCCGGACCCCGTGGCTATCAAGATGACGGAAGACTACATGGGCACCTTCACAAGTCTCGGAGATCTACTCAGAAGCGCAGGTAAAGGTATGTCCCTGAAAAACCTAAAGAAGATGGGTGAAGAAGAGAAAGACGAAGAAGCAGATGAGTAAGCAGGGCAACCTGTCTAACGCTTCCTACCTAGGTTCGATCAATATGCGCACGCGAACAGTTCTCTCCATGATACCGTCACTTGTCAAGTTGATCAGTAGTCTCCTATTTCTACTGATGACGTTAGATTGGAAAGTCAGGAAAGCGAGAAGAGCGTTTGAGAGAGAGCTGATGTGCCAAGGAGTCTCCAAGAAGGACGCTCAGAGAATAAGTAGACCCATCAAGAACGTTAAGGATGAGATGGTCAGGTTGCTCTGGAGGTTCCGTTACTAGGATGCAGAACCTTGTCTGAGCTGAGTCACTTTCCTTAAAGAGGAAATTCAACGTTAAGATATCTTTGGTCGATCAGTTTCTTCACTTTTAAAAGTCTGCCCGTAGTGTCTTTTTCGTAAATTCGGATCTCCCCATCAAATAGCCCCAGAATCGCGTGAACTTCTTCAGGGGAATGCATCTCTGGATTCATCACTGCGAGCGTATTGAATCCTTGAGCCTTCAGCTGCGGAAGCAGACCTGCTAGCCATCGTCTGGTATTTACCACATGATGCTGTAGCAGTACGTCGGAGACGATTTCGATGCAGGCTCTTCGAATAGCTTTCTCTTGTTTGCCCAGCTTCCGTAATGCTGCAGCCATGGCTATATTGATCTCATTCAAGTTTTCGACTCCCTTGAGCTTGAGTACGTTTGG
>JAGLZJ010000034.1 GCA_023131555.1 Candidatus Bathyarchaeota archaeon
TCACAGTTCTGAATCAACTTGCTAGTTGAAGGTCGGCTAAGTAGTTGATTATGTCAACGCAGGTCGCAGCCAAGTAAGGTCGTTTTCCTAATGAGATTTTCTTCCCGCGACGTAGGAGAAAGCCTTCGTCTTTCTTCGGCAGCCCAGTCTGGTCTCCTAGGACGAATACAAAGTTGCTTGGGAATTTAATTCTGGAGATGTCTTCTCCCTTTTCTTCAAGTACGAACAGGTTCTGCTTCTCTGTTGCCAGCTTTTGTAGGCTTTTCTTCTCAGTCGTGATCCCTGGATGTGGACCGCCGGAGAGCACCTTTCTCATGATGTTCTCCCAAGTCTTTTCATCAGTTCTTGCGTCTCTAAGCTTTCTTCCATCTACGGTGAGGTGGAGAGGGGGGTTAGGTGGACCGCCCAAGATTATGTGGAATATGACGTTCCGTCGGATGGCTCCTGACGTGAATAGACCGAGGAGTAGACATTGATACACGACGTCTAGTCTTCCTGCTTCCCTCAAGTATTGGAATTCTCCATTAGTTCTGCCTCGGCGAGAAAACAGGATGAATTCTCTCATCTCGGTTGCCTCTACGTTAAGTCTTTGCCGTTGTGTGCATTCTTAGTGGAGCATGTTGTGGATGAGTTTTGCCTTCTTATGCCCGATCTTGGGGACTCTCTGAAGCTCTTCAATGGATGCGGAGGCGACATTTGAGATTGTTTTGAAGTGAAGTAGCAGGTTTCCAGCAAGGCGAGGTCCGATTTGTGGAAGAGCCGATAGGATGTACTTCTTCCGGTCTCTCTTGGGTAGGTCAGCTCTCGCCGGCTTTCTGTACCATCTTGCTTCTGGGAAGCGGTCGTTACTTTTTGATTCTTCTCTCTTCATAAGGATCTTCATGAAGGATCTCAGTGCCACATCGTCTTCAGCATGGATGATCGGTGTGTTGTAGACGTAGATTATTTCAAGACATGCCCCCATCAGCTGAGACCAGTTTTTCGAGGAGTCGTCCTGGCTTAGGCCTAGCTTCCTCATGTAATGATCGAAGCTGCCGTGGAGAAGGAGTAATCTACGCTTAATTTCATGTCCCAACACTTCTTCGGAGGCCATCATTCTCAACAGTTGATCCCACATTCTATTGGATCGGATGGAGACTATGAAGTCGTTTACGGTTTTTCTCTCAACAATGACTGCACCATCTGCAGAGACGAGTAGATAGTCTCCGATTGGAAGTTGTACGAAGCTCACTTCTTCGCAGATTTCGTTAAATAGCGGTTTCAAATGCCTCTCACGATGATCTATGAGTATCTTCATGATTTTCCCAGTCTGTCTGCATCTCATTTTCACAAGAGTCTTATAAGGTCAGATCTTTCTACGTCAGTGCGGTGGATTTATGGTTGAATTAATGGAGATCGACTTGAAGAGAATCCGTCCTAACAGGCTTAATCCACGCCTTGGGATGAGCGTTGACAGGTTAAATGAGCTGGCTGACAGCATAAAGCAGATTGGCCTATTGGAGCCCATAATCGTCCGTCCAGTAGGATCAGAGTATGAGGTTGTTGTTGGAGAGCGGCGCTATCGGGCTTCTCAGCAGATAGGGCTTCAAAAGGTTCCGGCTATTGTAGCTGAGCTCACTGATCAGGAAGTAATCGAGTTCAATCTGATAGAGAATATTCAAAGGGAAGACCTGAATGCAGTGGAGAAAGGTTTCTGCTGTAAGAGGCTCCTTGAGGAGTACCCTGAGAAGTATCCTAAGAAGGAGACTTTGGCAGAGCGAGTCGGGGTCTCCGCTGGCTCTATAAGCAATTGGCTTAAGTTGACTGAAGCTCCTGAAGAGATTCAGCGTTTGGTTGCTTCAACGGATAAGCAAGGTGTGCCTCGCGATCTCGGAAAACTCGACTACAGTACTGCTGTAACGATCACCCGCCAAATTGAGGAAGAAGGCCGGCAGATTGAAGTTGCGAGGGAGATTGCCGCAAGTCCTGTTCATGGTCGTCGCGCTCGCAGGGTGATAGCGAAAGCTGCTGAAGAACAGGCTATACCGGTGCGGGAGATCATCAAAGAAGTCGTCGATGAACCCTGCGAGATCTACTTCTCAAGCGAGAACAGGGAAGACATTTTGAAAGGTCAGCGGACTCAGATCACTCAGAAGAATGCTCCAGACAGTAGGGTCAGCGCTGGTGCAGTGGTTCACGCGACCGTGCTTGAGCCAAGGTTCGCAGAGTTAATGGTGACTTCCTTAGAGAGGAAGCGCTTGAAGCACTTCACAGAGGAAGATGCTTTGGCAGAATGTGGCTATACGCTGGCTGAGTTCAAGAAAATCTGGACGGAGAAACATGGAGAATGGGATGAGAACCAGCTTGTTCATGTGATACGTTTCAGGAAGATTTAGGTTTTCTGTGTTCGACCCAAGAGAACTTTTTCTGTAATGCTTTGGGGTAATAGAGTTTCCAGTCGTACTCTATTCTTCTTCCCCAAGTATAGTAGATGCGTGGATCAATGTAGCTCTTCAATGATGTGCCGAGATTGTATTCCTTAGTCTCCTTCTGCGCCACGATTCGGTACTGCAGGATCTTACCCCTCTTCAGTGAGCTAGGCGTGCTCTTTGTCCTCAACTTCTTCATCCTCTCCCTTTTCTTTTGAAGAGAAACCTTCCAGTTCTTCGGGGGCTTCCTTTTATGGTTGCATACTATGGCTGCTTCAAGGTTCGCCATTGTAGCTACATGCTTCTTCTCGAATTCTTGAGCCGTCCTCGTAACGTTGGAGCTGCTGAGAAAATCCTTCACTACTTGGGAGGCATGGGCTGTTCTGAAGACTTTGGATGAGAGCCCTAGCATAGCTTCATCTAGAAAGGATGAGACATGCCGAGAGTTTACTCCTTTGAAGATGGCTGACTCCGCTGACCCCATTAGTTCCTGAATGTTCTGGATCACTTGGTCTGGGAGTCTAGCTCGTTTCTGCCATCTGACCGCATCCTTCCCCAAGAAATCGAAGACAACAACGCCCTTCTTGTGAAAGGAGATGTGTTCAGGTCTCAGTGTTGTCGCTCCAACAGTATCTGCTTCATCAGGATCCTTCTCGTCTCCGACGCGGAGTTTCAAGGCGTCTATCAGATAGCAGACTGTCGCTATCTTTCGCAGTGTTGCATCGTTTGATTTCAGATTTGATCTGACATGCTTTCTCACTTTCTTCCAGTTTCTTGCTAATTCAAGGGCTTTGTTGAATTTGTCAATATCCTTCTGTTGCTTGAGGGGGGATGAATCAGCTAACCAAACGTACTTCTCTTTGCCACGAAGCTTGTCGTTCCACTTCGCTATCCACATGCACTCTGGCTTCCAAACAATCTCCTTCCACTTGCCTGGAGGCTTCTGTGCGTCTGGAGAAAGATTGAGCACAATATCTTTGTCTATTGCCCCGCGCTTCCAGCGCCCCCTCAGGGGATGTTCTCCCCGCCCCATGAAGATGCCTGATGGCTCTGAGATGTAGTTCCCAACTTCAACTTCCACGCCGTCTACCCAAGCCACGCCATACTTCTCTTTGTTGGCAACTCTGATCGCTTTTCGTTCAACAGCAAGCTTCTTCTTTTCTTCCCTCGTGAGGCTCAGCTTGAAGGCTCTCTCCCTATCTACCTTCTTCGTCACTGATGAGAAGTCGAAGTCTTCACATATGATTTTACCCTTAAGACCTAGGGCTTTCCCGAAGTCTTCGAAGAAGTTGTTCGCGAACACAGTGTCTTCAACGTATGGTGTCCCCTGTTTCTTGGCCCAAGCAACAGCCATCTCTTCCTGCTCTGGCGTAAGATCTAGGCGTTTGCCTCTCCAAGTTACGTGAAGCCTCTTCCATTCAGGCTTCTTAGGAACTAAGACTCCTTTGTGAAACAGCTGCTTCATGCAAGCATCTTCGTATTCTTGCCTGAGACCGCAATTAAGCTCTTTGGATCTGAAGTGCGGTTTCTCCTGCAGAGACGCCTTCTGCAAAGCTTTTTCTTCTGCCTCTTCCATTCACGTTTCACGCTCTGCAATTACTGCTGTGCGCTGTGAAGCTATGGTTCGTCGGTGATTGTTTGCTTAGAGAGTTCTTCGACGATTTCAGTGTTCTATCTCGTTATCCTCAGCTTTTCCCCCTTTGCTTCGCCGTCTTCGTAAGCATGCTGGGTTTTGGGCTTGTGATGCCGCTTCTCCCCATCTACGCTAGGGACTTCGGCGCTACAGGGACTCAGCTCGGTCTAATGACTACGTCCTTCGCCGTTGCTAGGCTCGTTACTACTCTTCCTGGAGGATTTCTTGCAGACAAGGTTGGGAGAAAGCGTCCTGTGATCTTGGGATTACTTGCTTACAGCGTTGTTATGGCTCTGTATGGTGTCTCGAATGACGTCAATCAACTCATACTGTTGAGAGGTCTTCAAGGGTTGGCTTCAGGGGTGGTTTGGCCCCCGTTAAGCACCATGGTCGCGGATGTGACTCTGCCCAAAGATCGGAGCAAAGCTATGGGTCTCTATTCGTCGATGTGGTTCCTTGGAATGGTGGTAGGGCCAAGTCTAGGCGGTGTTCTGACCAGCCTCTCAACGATTGCCGTGCCCTTTTACGTCTGTGGCGCCTTGGCTCTCGGGAGCGGCATGCTTGTTACTTTCACAGTGAAAGAGACGGCTGTAAAAGAAAGGATGGAAAAGAAGGTGAAAGAAGAAGACTCGGATCATCGTTCTTCATCAGGAAGGTTGAAGATCCTGACACCCTACCTGACTACTTTTATAGGTTTGTGTGTCGCCCGTTTTGTGCTTGCGTTTTCGACTTCGCTGATTCAACCAGTCCTCTCCGTGTATGCTAATGAAGAGTTAGGTTTGAATGAAGCCGCAGTGGGCGCACTCTTTACGATGCAAGGGCTCGTCACGCTCTTTGCGACTCTACCTATTGGCTCAGTGGGGGACAAAACTGGGAGAAAACGGCTTATAATTCTCGGTAAAATCTTGGATGTGGTCTCTGTGACCCTGCTAGTTTTCATCGGAGGCTTCTGGCAGGCAGTTTTCGTGATGATGATAAGGGGTCTTGGACGCGCCTCCACTAATCCCTCAATCATGGCCATCTTCTCAACCTTAGTTCCGCTCCCCAGAAGAGGACGCAGCATGAGCATTTTCAATGTTTTCCAAAACGTGGGGCTGGTGGTCGGTGCAACTGTAGGTGGTTTCCTATATGAGTTCTCTTCCGAGACCCCTTTCTTAGCTTGCGCTGCTGTGGGGTTAATCGGAGTCTTCGTGGTTCTCGCCACGGTTTCTGAGCCAAAAGAAGATCTGCATTGACTCCTTCTGAAGGGATTTCACATTGCGAAGTAGATGATGAAGGAGACTACAAACGTGGCTGCAACTGAGGGGAGCAGTAGTCTGTAGAGCCTGTTCATTCGGCATTTGAAGTAATCAGCTGTCAGAGCTAGACAGAGGTGGGTAGGAGCCGCCAAGTACCCTAGATACGCTGAGATGTAGAGGAGACTTGCCGCGCCTGCGGAGAAGCTGAGGGTTCCTGCGATTATTGGAACACTGACGGCGATGCCTCCTGCTGGCGACCCTATCAAGAAACTTAAGGCAGCTGGAACCGTTGAAAGCAACACTGCACTGTCAACGTTTCCTGCGGCTATGGTTTGCCCGAGAATATCTGAGGCACCTGAAGCTATTGTTGCGTTTCTCAGAAGCATTGCTCCGTAAGCAGCCAAGGCAATAGTGTACACTCCTTTGTTGGAGACGCTTCTCCAAAGAACCTCAGTGCTCGGTCTAGTTATTAGCAGCAGGAAAACGATTCCGATGAACGCAGCGACTGCAACATCAACTCTGAAGACTACAACGATCAGAATCATGAGCATGATTGGAGAGAAAGATGCTAGGAAGCTCTTCAGGTTGCTGTAGGTCCTAGTTCTTTCCAGCTTTTCTTCCGCTTGAATGGGAGGGGTTCTCAGGGCAACGAGATACCCGATGACAATCATGGCGGCTACAATGGGGATCTGCCTTAGGATGATGGAGGTTATCGAGATTCGTGTGAGTGCAGCGGTCAGTATCAGCACTTGGCTCATTGGGTAGATTGGGAAGATCACGTGCCTGAACCACACGTTCACGTAGGCCTTCACTTCGCTCTTCCATCCCAGTTTCTCTGCTTCTTCTTCCAAGAGAGGCGCAGACATCAACGCTCCACCTGGCACGGCGAGTAATCCGATTATCGCGGGAAGCGTGCTGACTGTGAGTCTAGGATTGCCTACGAGACCACTGAAGCTCTGACTCAACTTGTCTAAGAGCCTTGTCTCGCGGTAAAGCAGGCTCAGCAGCATAATTCCTACAGTCACGGACACCAAGGATAATGTAACAGGACTCCGGGTCGTGTCGTAGATGACTCCGAGCACATCACTCGTTGAGGTTTCGTTAAGAAGATCCAGTGAGAGAAGACTCAGCACCAGTGCTGCGGTTGTCAAAGCTACACCTATGGCGATCCGCTTGTAGAGCATGACTGCGAGGACAATGAAGGAGATTCCCAGAGCAATCATGGGGTCAAGGAGAGCCAAGCCACTGATCCTCCATAGCTTATTGTGAAAGAACAGTGATCTGCGCCGAATGCCTTAAACCTTTTCCGTACGCCTAAGCTTCTTGTAGCTACATAGTGCCCATGTTTATCAATATCGCAGGATCGCTGGCTTTAGGAAGGTTTGGCTGATGAAGGTACTAGTCGTTCATGATAGTGTTTCTCCCATGAAGCTGACGGCTAAAGTCGCTGAAATGCTTTCCAGATAGAACACACCGAGGCTTGCACGTGCGCAATTTAATCTTATTCTAACTCGAGTTCAGCTGTGAGGCCTTTCTTTGGATACTTGAACAGGTGGCTTTTCTCAGGGGAAAATCCTACGGTCACCTTATCGGTCTCCTCGAACCATTCTCCTCCTAGGCTGGGTCTTACCACGACGATGGAATCATCATTGGTCAGTCTGATTTCGTATCGAATGTCTGTACCTTCGAATCTGATTCTTTCGATGACTCCAGCTAACGCGTTGACTAGCTTCTGCTTCTTTTCAGCGATCTCAAAAGCTTCAGGTCTCACAGCTAACACAGCTCTCTCTCCTTTCTTGACGATCTTCAAGTTCGAGGATTCGACCTCGAGGTCTCCTCTCAGATTTATTTGTGCCCTGTCATCTTCGATTTGGTTGACTTTTCCTTCGAGAAAGTTTGATTCTCCTATGAAGTTTGCTATAAAGATCTGTTTTGGATTCATATAGAGGTCGTAAGGCGTACCTACTTGAAGTATGCGTCCTTTTCTCATGACTGCAATTCGGTCTGAGATTGCCATTGCTTCGGCTTGATCGTGGGTTACGTGGACTGCTGTCAGTCTTAAGTCCTTGACGAGTTTTCTGATCTCGTATCTTAATTCGTTACGAATCTTAGCGTCTAAAGCTCCAAGCGGTTCATCTAGTAGCAGTAGTTCCGCTCCTGCAGCTAAGGCGCGGGAGAGGGCGACTCGCTGCATCATACCGCCACTCAGTTCTTGTGGCATAGCGTCAGCCCGATCATACAGCCTCACCATCTGAAGCATTTCTCTGCCGATTTTCTCACGTTTCTTCTTCTCCCAAGCTTTAACAGTCGGACCGTAGGTGACATTGTCCCAAACATCCATGTTTGGAAACAGGGCGTATTGCTGAAAGACATATCCAATATCCCTGTCTTCAGGTGGTAAATCCGTGACCAGTCTTTCTCCTATGTAAACTTCTCCTTCATCTGGTTCGACTAGACCTGCTATCATACGCAGGGTGGTCGTTTTTCCACATCCGCTTGGTCCGATCAAAGAGAAGTATTCTCTATCCATTACGTGTAGATCTACCTTGTCAACAGCTACAATTCGGCCATTGGCAAAAGCTTTAGACACGTTTTTCAGCGTGACTTCTGGCATTTAGTTCTCTCCAGCAAGTTTAGTATTCTGCTTCTTATGTTTGCATGATTTCATTTTCTCACCACGATTCTGAAGACCATGAGGAGTACTAGGGATAGTGCAATCAGGTAGGCGGATGCGAAGAGTGCAGCAGGGATTGCCAGTGATTCCACCATGTTCACTACTAGTGGCGGAACGGTTACGTCGCTCCCCATCACTAGGAAGGTTGCCCCTGTCTCCCCCAGTGAACGTGTGAATGAAAGAATTATTCCGGCTAATATTCCACGTTTTAGTATGGGAAGGGATACGGTTTCGATAGCGTCGTAGGGTGTAGCACCCAGAGTTCGAGCAACTCCTTCATATGAAGGTATTCCTGATCCCTCGTAGGCTGCAATCGTAGGTTCCATTACAACTGGAACTGAAAACACGATGTGCGTAAGTATAATGAGCCAGATACCTGGCGTGGTAAGGCT
>JAGLZJ010000035.1 GCA_023131555.1 Candidatus Bathyarchaeota archaeon
CGTCGAAAGCTTCGGATGTAATCTTCAATTGCAGTCTGTGTGGACTCTGCTTCGCTAATTGTCTGCCAGATTCCGAAACGCACGAGGCAATTCGAGCCGTGCGTTATCATATCGCTTTGAAAGGCTTAGCTCCACCAAGCGTTGAGGAGGCAGCTGAAAACATTTCGCGAGTAGGAGATCCATCTGGAACACTTCCAGCGAAGCGATTATCGTGGCTGAAGCAAAGCCCTGAATTGACGAAGCTCAGACCGCAGACAAAGGCACCTGTACTATACTGGATCGGTTGCACAGTTGCCACGCGCACGGAAAACACTCCAAGAGCAGTTACCAGCATCCTGAGTCATGCTGGAGTTGATTTTACCACGCTAGGTGAACAGGAAGGCTGTTGCGGGTACATCCTATTAGCCTCAGGCTTGTGGAACAAAGCAGAGGAGAACGCAAAACAACTTATCGAAAGAATAGAAGCCACAGGAGCTGACACCATAATCACATCTTGCTCAGGATGCTACTACACTTTCTCTAAACTCTTTCCAAGGATCCTGAACATCGACTTCCCATTCGATGTATTCCACACATCGCAGTACATCAAAAATCTGCTGAGAGACGGGCTATTGGATCTGGGGCGCATAGATGACACAAAGATCACCTATCACGACCCCTGTTCATTAGGTCGCCACTCCGGTGTCTATGAAGATCCACGCGAGGTGTTGAAGAAGATTCCAGGCCTTCATCTTGCTGAGATGCGTCTGAATAGAAAGCGAGCTCGGTGTTGCGGCGGCGGCGGAGGTCTCTGGACAGTCAACAACCGAGTCAGTCTAAATGCAGGCATCGATCGGCTTCAAGAGGATGTAGTGCCTCTCAAAGCGGACGCGCTCGTGACTGCTTGCCCAATATGTCAGCTGAATCTTCGATTTGCCTCCCTCAGATCAAGGGTTTCAATAAGGATTCTCGACTTCGCTGAAGCAGTGGAAAGTTCACTTCTCAACAGTGACGAGAGTGGTCAGTGAGAAGCCAGGATGTTCTTTAGGTATTCAGAGTATTTTTCGGCAGCGGTTCTCTTCTTCATTGTGCCCAGCTTCAAGGGCTCGATGTACTGTAGTGCTTTCGGCTGACAAAATTCTACGCAGACAGGTTCGCCATCACATAGATCGCACTTGATGAGTCTGCTGGCTTTCGCATCTATGCCTATTCCTCCGAGGGGACAGAACTGTGCACATAACCTGCATCCGACGCAGGATTTTTCGTCGATTATTACGGCGTTTGTGCTTGGTTCTCTCTTAATTGCGTGCATGGGACAGACCACTTCGCAGATTGGTGTCTCGCATTGCTGGCAGACAACTGGAATGTAGATTCCTTGATTCTCCCATTTGGTGACGCGGATTCTTGAGTATTCGGGAGCACACTTCTTCTCCTTGTGAAGGGAGCAAGCTGCTTCACAGAGTCTGCAACCGGTGCATTTTTCGGGGTCAACAACCAAGATTTTCTGCAAGGCTGTCATCTCAGAGTAGCTTTGACGGTTCCTTGTCAAGGTTGAGGTTTCTCAGAGTCTCCGTTTTGGGTACGCCTTGATTGTCCCAGCCGTGAAGTTCATAGTATTCATTCAGCATTTCTTCGAATTTCTTCCTGTCAATCTTCTTGTTTCTCGCTACAGGGAGACCTATCGGTGTTGGTTCGGTGAAGTAGCGCTCAGGCAGATTGTCATCTTTCCTTGAGAAGCCTTCTCTGAGGTTGAAGAGTCGTTCAAGAGTGTAGATTCGCTCACCAATCTCCATCAGTTTATCCTTAGAGATCTTCATTCCTGTGACCAGTTGAATGAGGTTTGAGAATTCCTGCCATTTAGGGGCGTGGACTGCACAGAAGACTGTCTGGAACTTGCACACACCTATAGAGTCGGTAATGGCGTAGAGGAGTTCCTGCCACCAGACCATTCTGCTCTTGCCATCGTATGAGCTGTAATCGGTGGCTACTGATCCTCCGTAAATCTCCTTTAGCATGTCTCCAGGCAAACCGTACATGTCTATTGCCGGACGACTTCTCAGGTGATCTGCGCCTCTGGTTGACGTTGCGATGCCTAAGGCGAAGCTTGGCGTAGGGCGTTCATCTGAATGGAGGTTGCTCATCCCTTTGATCTGGATTGCATAGTATTCGGAGTCAGCGCCTACTTTAGCGATGGCTGCTTTGAATCCATCGGCCAGCGTGTTTCCAAAGCCTTCTCTGTAGGCGATCTTTCGTATCAGTTCGAAAAGCGCTTCTTCGTTACCCCAAGTCAGTTGAATGCCATCAGTAGTCTTGTCGTCTATCAGCCCCTTCTCATACAGCTCCATAGCCCACGCGATCAGGCCGCCTGTTTCCAGCGTATCGATGCCATACTTGTTTACCAGATGATTGGCAACCAGAATTGTCTCCATTTTTCTGCAGTCAAGCATTGTGCCAAATGCCCCCAGCGACGTGTATTCAGGGCCTTCACCGTAGAGGGGAGCGTACGGTCCTTCCTTCAGGACATACCGATGCCGACAATGGACAGCGCACCCATAGCATCCTGAGGTGCCAACCGAGTATCGGTCAATGTTCTCGGGTTCAAGGTCTTCTCCGTCTACTAATCGGTTCAGCTGGAAATTCTTGGTGCGGATTAAGCCAGTCGTGTTGGTGTTGCTATAGATTATCATTGTTCCCCAACGTGATTGAGCCTTTGCCCAACGGGTGCTCGTTATCATATCGTTCATTTCTCTGCAATAGGTAAGCAGTTTGTCAGGGTCTGTAAATTCAACGGGGGTTGTTCCACGTGCAGCGATAGCTTTCAGGTTCTTTGATCCCATAACACAGCCCATCCCGGTTCTTCCGGCTGCATTCTTCATTCCAGTGCGCACGTTTGCATATCGCACCAGGTTTTCACCAGCTACGCCGATGACGAGTGAAACGATGTTCTCATCGTCTTCTTCTCTTCTGATAATTTTCTGCGTGTCAAAGGTGTCTTTCCCCCAGAGGTGAGAGGCCTCCTTTATCTCGATAGAGTCATCTTTAATCATTAGATAACTAGGTCTGTCTGCTTTTCCCGTGATGGCAAGATGATCGTAACCTGCAAATCTGAGTTCAGGTGCAAAGAAACCTCCTATGTTGGAGTCGCCGACAGCCCCTGTTAGGGGAGACTTCGCTGCAATGTCACATCTTCCTGACCCTAAGCAAGGGATTCCGGTTAAGAGTCCACTCCCTACGAGTAATAGATTCTCGGGACTCAAGGGATCTACATTGGGTTTCAGATGATTGTATAGCAGGTACATGTTGAGGCCTCTTCCGCCAAGATACAATTCGCGTATCTTTCTGGAAATGGGCTTCTTAGAAACGGTTCCCGTTGATAAGTTCACATAGGCTATTTTCCGGTCCCAGACCATTACTGGTCGCCTCCTGTTCTTAGGCAAGGCCTCGGATCTTGGCTTGGTTCGGAGCTGGCCAGGATATGCGGTACTTGGTTTTGCAGTGTGGACATGTGGCGGTCTCAACTTGAGCCTGAACGGCGAACCGCTTGAGGCAGTTTAGACATCGAACTTCACTCTGGGGTGACATTGTATATACCTCTTCTACTGCGCGCACGCGATATACGTTACGCACTCGTGGGCAAACCTATCGCCTACTTCCATCTTTTGTCCTTCTAGAAAGAGTTCATGTCATTATGACATAAGCTTAGCGTAAATAATCTGGTTACCAGCTTTCTCCGTAGTTGCTTCTGCAATGACGATGTCGAAGGTTTCCACTTCCCCATTGCCGTTCACCTCTTCAGTCACATTGACCCAGACTGATACAGGTTCGTTGCATCTCGGAATGAGCGAAAGCACGAAGGGGTATGGTGCGGTAGGTGTCCAGCTGACTGACACATTCTGACGTGCATGCAGGCATGCTAATGGAGGTGTGAGTGCTGGCATCCTTCAGTTAACTCTTCAAGCTTGTTATTAGTGTACGCAGATACTACTTCTTCAGCTGTATTTGCATTAGCCTTCAGCACAGCAACGTTTGCGCTTTGAAAGATGTTCAATGCACGGGGACCCAACCCGTATGTGATGAGAACATCGGGTTTGAACTGCAAGATCCTGCTTGGACCGATGCATGATGGTGGGTGTTCAGTGTCTTCGAAATGTTCACCGGTGTTTGGCACTGTCTTTTGACTAACAACACTTCTGTTATCGTCTAACTCCACGATTGTGAAGTATGGTGCCCTACCGAAATGTTCTGACAGCTGTGAATTCAGACCAGTTTCATCCATCACTGGGACGACTATTCTTACCATTTCGCCACCTCCTTTCAAATTTTTTTGTTTTCAAGGAAAAGCTTCTCTCACGAGTCTAAACTGACACTGGTGTCAACCTAAACATCTAACCTCGCTCATGCTTCAGCCGCCTGCTGCTGGAACCGTTATCACAATTAAATCATTAGCCTTCAACTTTGTTCCCGCATTTCTAACGTTCTTGCCATTCAGCATCACGAGGGTGTCAACATCAACCCGTCCAGTCTTGCAGTTGAGAGTCTCCTCGAAGTCACCGCCGTACTTTTGTGCCAGTGCCTCTAAAATGCCCCTCAGAGTAGTCTCTGGTTCAATGTGGTGCTTGATTTCCTTTTGTCCAGCCGTCTCCTTAAACATTGCCAGCAGTTTGATTCTGACGTGAGGTCCAGTGGGCTTCATTGGAGTACGGTTATGGAAGGGCGCTGATTTAATTGTTGCGGGAACTAATATTCCTAGGAAACAATTTATATGGTTTATATAACTTCATAGGTGAACACGGGTGGCTTTTCGTTGGAAATCAGGAAACTTCAAAAAATCAAAGGTGGAAGTTTCACTCTCTCAATCCCAAAAAAATGGGTCGTCAAGAGAGGGTTGAAAAGCAGCCATCAGATAGTGATCTCTGAAGAGGAAGATGGATCCCTTAATCTTCATCCCATCAGCTCACAGCAGGAATACGCGCGGACAGCGACAATTTCACTGGAGGAATTCTCCGACTTAAAGGCCCTGGAATACAATGTTGCCACTTACTACATTCAGGGGGCGGGACAGATTGACATTGTGTCAAAAGACATCATTCCAGCTGCGAAAAAGAGAAGAATCAAGCTGCTACGCCTCTTCCTCCCAGGCATCGAGGTCTCTGATGAACGATCAAACAGAATCAGCTTTCAAGTTCTGATAAACCCCGGCTCATTCCGCCTGGAATCTCTTCTAAGCAGAACCTCAACGTTCTCATCAGATCTCCAACGAGATGCAGTGGAATCCTTGACGAAATGGAGCTTTCCCTTAGCGAGAGAGGTCATTGAACGCAGTGGTGAGGCACTTCGACATTACCGTCTCACAATAAGGCAAGTTGCTCTTGCCAGCTCAAGCAGAACGATTGCCAGAGAAATTGGAGTTAGAAGCTGTCAAGAATGTGTGACGTTCGCTCTGATGGCCAGAGACCTGAGCAGACTGGTCTATCACTGTTCTCAGATAGCTAGACATGTTCTCGCGCTTGAACAACAGAAGAGAATAGATCAGACAATCCTCAACTGGATAGAAGAGCTATCTGAAGTAGCATACAGAATGCAGAAGGATGCGGTTCAATCATTCCTTTCCAGAGACATGAAACTTGCTCTACGAGTCTTTAAGAGTATGAGGAAAGTCAGAGAGCGCGAGAAGAAGCTCCTTCGAGAGGTCATGGCAAAAGTGGAAGATACTGATGTAGCTGTGACTCTCGTTTTGATCGGGAGAAATCTTCGCAGGATAGCTGGACATTCAGTCGCCATCGCCGATGATGGCATGAACCGAACACTCAGACCGGGAAACGCCAGGGACAGATTATAAACCGAGTCTTCCACTACTAATTCTTATATAAGCCTGGTTCACGCTATTTAGCCTCAAAATAGGCAGGTAGATTGATCGACATGGGAATAGATTGGTTACCTAGAGAAGACCGATTGAAAGAACACGATCTTCACGGCAAATCTCACTGGGGCGAAGTTGCTCCACGAACCATCTACGAGAAGCGACCGCTACAGGATCTTGAAGGAAAGAAAGTTGAAGACCTCTTTGTCTCCTGGATCATCTTAGACAACCCACGCCAATACAATTCGTACACAACTGAGATGGTTAAGGGAGTGATAGGCGGCTTTGAGAATGCTTCTCTTGACAGAAGCGTTGTCGCCGTCGTTTTCACCGGAGTTGGATCGTCAGCATTCTGCACAGGAGGAAACACAAAGGAATATGCTGAGTACTACACTAAGCGACCAAATGAATACGGAGAATACATGGAACTCTTCAACCACATGGTTGATTCAATACTGATGTGTAAAAAACCCGTCATCAACCGAGTTAATGGCATGCGAGTCGCCGGCGGACAGGAGATCGGAATGGCATGCGATTTAACCGTTACTTCGGATCTAGCGAATTTCGGACAGGCTGGACCTAGACATGGATCATCACCAGATGGAGGCTCATCAGACTTCTTGCCGTGGTATCTGAGCATCGAAGATGCAATGTGGAACTGTGTCTCCTGCGAATTATGGAGTGCGTACAAGATGAAGAGACTCGGATTAGTCAGCAAGGTTGCCCCAGTCATCAAGGATAATACTAAGTGGGTGCGCAATCCTACAGTTATACTTGACCAGTATGTAGATGACGGCGAAATCGTCTATGGCGAATTTAAAACGGGAACTGAATACAAAGAAGCCCAGAAGCGGATTAAAGACGCGAAAGAAAAAGGGAAAATCGACTTCGAACTCCTAGATAAAGAGCTCGACAAGATAATCTGGACATTCGCAAACCTGTTCCCAGGATGCCTGATCAAGGCAATGGACAGCATCAGAGCAAAGAAAAAATTCTTCTGGGATCTCACCAAGAACTACAACAGACACTGGCTAGCTGCAAACATGAATTACGAAGCATTTCTAGGTTTCCAAGCCTTCAACACTCGGAAGATGACCGGTAAAAACACAATTGATTTCATCAAGTTCAGGCAACTCCTCGCCAAAGGAGAAACTGCAGACGACAAAACATTCGAAGCAGTTCTGTCAAAACCGAAGAAAGAAGCCAGTTAGAAGCATGGTCATCAGAGATGGATGGTCTGACTGATGCCTCAAAGACCGTCTGAGATTCAAACATGGCAGATGACGAAACCCTGGACGAAAAATCGAGAAACAGGCGAAACAACCGAAGGCAAACTGACACTAACCCAGATTCCTACTCCACCTCCCGAATCAGGGGAAGCCCTCGTTGAAATCGCTGGCTGCGGTGTCTGCCACACTGATCTAGGATACTTCTACGTTGGCGTACCGACAGTCACGCAACCTCCTTTAACTCTGGGTCATGAAATAAGCGGAGTGGTAATGAGCGAAGACGAGAGTCTAAATGGAAAGGAAGTGATTATTCCCGCCGTTCTGCCATGCAACACCTGCGCCATATGCAAATCTGGAAGAGGAAACCGATGCCTATCCCAAAAAATGCCCGGCAACAGCCTAGGAATCTACGGAGGATTCTCCAGCCACATACCAGTTCCCGCAGCGGATCTCTGCATAGTTAAGGATAGACATGGATTCCAGCTACCCGAGCTTGCAGTTATAGCTGACGCAGTCACAACTCCCTACCAAGCCTGTGTAAGGGGAGAAATCAAGAAAGGAGATAACGTAGTTGTCGTCGGGATCACTGGAGGAGTAGGCAGCTACGTCGGTCAGATGGCTAAAGCGTTCGGAGCAGACACCGTTATTGGCATCGCACGGAACCCTGAGAAGCTGGAAAGAGCTCTCAAATACGGCACTGACTACGTGATAAACTCTACCGATAAGGACGCCAAGACAGTTCGAGACGAGTTTCGCAACATCTGTAAAACAAATGGGCTTCCAAGTAAACACAGCTGGACGATATTCGAGGTCACAGGCACAAGCCCAGGTCAAAAGATAGCGTTAACAATCTTGCCCTTCACAAGCAAGCTGGTTGTGATAGGATTCGGACTGCAGCGAAACGAGTTCAGCATCTCTCGATTAATGGCATTGGACTCAGACATCATTGGCACCTGGGGATGTTTACCTCAATATTATCCGAAGGTTCTGCGGATGGTTTTGGACGGAACGATTAAGATAAAACCCTTCACTGAGATCCGATCGATGAGCAGGATAAAAGAGGTTTTTAAAGAAGCGCATTCAAAGAAGCTTGATCGACGGGTTGTCCT
>JAGLZJ010000036.1 GCA_023131555.1 Candidatus Bathyarchaeota archaeon
ACACCCCTGATATTCGCGACGGGTCCACTCAGTGGCACCATGGGACCGACGGCTGGAAACGGTTACGCTGTCGTCTCCAAGTCCCCGGCAACGGGAGGAATAGCTGAATCAAAAGCCCACGGCTTCTTCGGGCCTGAACTGAAACGAGCAGGCTACGACGCAATAGTCTTCACAGGTAAATCTGAGAAGCTTGTATACGCATGGATTGACGATGACACCGTTCAACTCCTGGACGCTGAACAGCTACGTGGAAAATCCCCCTACGAAACGGATACAGCTATCAGAGAAGAACTGGGAGACCACTACATCCGCGTCTCCGCCATCGGAGAAGCAGGAGAAAAACTGGTTCGTTTCGCAGCGATAATCAACGACGAGTTCAGAGCCATCGGCAGAACCGGAATGGGAGCCGTCATGGGCTCCAAGAACCTGAAGGCAGTGGCTGTTCGAGGAACTCAAGACGTCAACGTAGCTGACCTGGAAGGATTCAAAGAATTCATAAAGATGATTCATGAAAGGATGAAGGGGCCTGCAACCAGAAAATACAGAACCTTGGGAACCCCGGAGAACGTTCTCGTCCTAAACTCCCTCGCCGCCCTGCCTACACGAAACTTCACTGACGCCACCTTCGAAGGAGCTGAAAAAGTCAGCGGAGAATACTTGAATGAACACTTTGTGAAGAAGATCATCGGCTGCGCAACCTGTGCAATGCGCTGCGACCACATTGCAGTTGTCCCTGAAGGCCCCTACAAGGGGTCCACAAGCCGAATGGAGTTCGAATGCCTGTGGGCACTCGGACCCAGCTGCGGAGTAGACCGCTTAGACGCAATCATTGAAGCCATGCGCCTCTGCAACTATTATGGAGTAGACGGGATCTCTGCAGGCGTAACGGTGGGCTTCGCAATGGACCTCTACGAGAATGGGTTGATAACGAAAGAGAAGGCTGATGGAATTGACCTTCGCTTCGGAAACCACGAGGCTCTGATAGAGACTATTAAGAAAATCGGTTCAAGGGAAGGCTGGCTCGGCGACATCCTAGGCGAAGGAACGAAGCGAGCGGCTGAGAAGATCGGGAAAGATGCTTACAAATACGCCTGCCACATAAAGGGCTTGGAGCTTCCAGGCTACGACATCAGAGGTCTGAAGACCGCGGCCTTGGGCTTCGCAGTCTCCTTCCGAGGAGCATGCCACCTCCGCTCCGGAGCTTACTCTCCTGACGTTAAAGGGAAAGTAGACAGGTTCAAGATCGAGAAAGGGCGCGGGCCAATCATTATGGACAACGAAGACCAATACAACGTAATAGACTCCCTGATACTCTGCAAGTTCTCAAGAGGCACCTACTACGATGGACTTGACGACATGGCGAAATACTACACCTTAGCCACGGGAATCGAAGTCACGCCTGAAGACCTTCGGAAGGCAGGTGAACGAATAAACAACCTTGCCAGACTCTTCAATGTCCGTGAAGGCGTAGGTACAAGAGACTTCGACACCTTACCTTACAAGATCATGAATGTGCCAATACCAGATGAAGGCGTAGCAAAAGGAGCTGTCGTAAACAAGCAGGAGTTTGAGTTGGGATTAGACGATTACTATGCCACCCGCGGATGGAGCAGAGAAGGCATCCCTACAGTTGAGAAACTGAAAGAACTCGACTTGGAAGAGTTCGCTGACTTAGGGGCAAAAGGAGGAAAATGAACTGGCGAAGCTCCACGAGAAGAAGTTTGTTTCAGCTGACCCTGAAAAATGCATAGGCTGCACAATCTGCGAATACGCGTGTTCAATGGTGAAGGAGAAAACCTTCAACCCAACTAAATCCAGAATACGCGCAATACGCCTTGGTCCCTTAGTCAACCTAGCAGTCGCATGCAGACTCTGCGAGGACCCAGCATGCGTAGCCGCCTGCCCCAGAGACGCTTTGACACAGGAAGAAAACACAGGAATAATCATGGTTGACGACGACAAATGCAATGGATGCGGATGGTGCATCGAAGCCTGTGACTACGGCGCTATTATGCTGCATCCTGAAACCAAAGTCGTTTACGTATGCGACACCTGCAAAGAACTCGGCAAACCGCAATGCGTGGAGTGGTGCCCGGAGGAAGCTTTAGACTTCGTCACAGCTGACGTACTCGCCCAGAAAGCCCGAAGAACGGCAGTAAAGAAGCTTTTCCACGAAGCAGTAGAAAAAGCCTCAGAGTAAACCTTCTCCATAGGAGTCTCCCCGCATGAAAGCAGAAGCAGAGGAATCCTCCCACAGGTTCCTCTCCGTCAACCCAGAGAAATGTGTTGGATGCAGCATCTGCGAATACGCATGTTCCCTTGAAAAAGAGGGTGTATTGAACCCGCTTAAATCCCGGATTCGAATAATCAGAGGTCCCCCATTTATACATGTGGCCACAACCTGCAGGCAGTGCGAAGACACTCCGTGCATTAAAGCATGCCCAGAAGAAGCCCTCCACCAATCAAAGGAGACTGGGGCAATACTTGTCGAAGGCGAAAAATGCGACGGTTGCAAATGGTGTCTAGAAGCATGTGAATACGGAGCAATAAGATACGACTCAGCTTTAGAGGCAGTTGTGATATGCGACCTCTGCGAGGGAGAACCTAAATGCAAAGAAGCGTGCCCAGAAGAAGCGATAGATTTAGTCGAAGAGGAAGCTGACATCTCAAAAGCCTGGGTGGAAGCGTCGAAAAAATGGATCGACGCATCCGATAGACTGCTCAAAATGACAAAAGGAGAAGGAGTAACAGACTTCCTCGCTGACAGCAAGGAGATCATGGAACGCATCGATGAGAAATACAGAGAGCTCTTCGAATCAAAGAAGTAGCTTCTGAACCAGAACGCATACAGTAGCTCACGTAAGAACCTTTAATCCGCGGGATCTAAGAGGCTCAATTACACCAGGTCTACTCAACATTCTCAGTATGGCATAGCCAATGAAAGACACAGCGATCAGACTGCTCAACGTGATACTCAAAGCCATAGCAGCCCAAGCTGGCAAAACCAACCCATAGATCTCAGGTGCGTCAAAGAACAACCATAGGTATCCTCCGCCTACAATCAATCCAATGGGGAAGGCTGCAGTCACACACGCAATCAGCGGACGCCTTCGCATGAAGATGACGATGAACGCAGCAGTTAAATTCGCCAACGGACCGAATACAACGTCAACCGGCGCAATGAAGGCGTAAGCGTTTGTTAGAGCGCCCCCAAGGGTTACGCCTACAGCAACAGGCCAGCCAAGCAAGGCTGAAAGAGGAATAAGGCAGTCTGAGATTCGAAGCTGCACCGGTCCTGAAACGGCGGGGTTTCCAACGGTCGCAGACTGAATCAGGTTAATTACGAAGTAGAGGCTCGTAATAACGGCACATAAGGTGATATCTCTTGAGTCCACTTTCAATTATACACCTCCACTATTCCGGGGTTTATTCGACGGAACGGATGGGAGGCCCCACTCACCCGTCAAACACTGAATAATAAGAGACGGGTAATAAGCTTAATCCATCCTCGAGCTCTAGTTTCAGGTGACCTGCCGGTTTATTCCACGAGTTTTGAAAGACTTGGGTTTTAGAGCAGCCTTCACGACTTGCCAGGCTACTTCAGGGTTAGCTTCGCTACAAATGAATATGTCTAAGGCAGCGTACTTGTGTTGAGGCCAGGTATGGATGGAAATGTGGGTTTCTGCCAAGAGGAGGATTACGGTTGTTCCTACTGGAGAAAACTGGTGAGAGACAGTTTTCACAACTGTGCTTCCAATCTCTTTCGCTGCAGACGCTAGAACTGAAGCTAGCCACGATGGATCGTTCAAATCAACCTCACAGCCGTAAAGGTCGACTATTAATTCCCTAATCTTCAACGTGCTAATCCTCCAGCATCAGCCGCTTCCTCATAGTTGAATGTTCTCTTCGGTAACCTGCGCCCTCAAAGAACGCTTCAGCTATATGATTGGTGGCTGACACGATGAGATCCACCCTGCTGACTCCTTTCCTGTGAAAATGCTTCTCAGCTTCTTTCAGGAGAGCTCGACCAAACCCTTGGAGGCGTAGGTTCT
Organism: Candidatus Bathyarchaeota archaeon; assembly: GCA_023131555.1. Classification (GTDB taxonomy): domain Archaea; phylum Thermoproteota; class Bathyarchaeia; order Bathyarchaeales; family SOJC01; genus JAGLZJ01. The sequence goes on from JAGLZJ010000036.1 coordinate 4,053, forward strand.
TCCTCACAACAATGGATTTAACGTAGCCGAACCGTTCGTCAGTGCTTCGGTCTTTCTCAGTCTTCAGCCAAAGCCAACCTGCGACTTCATCATCCAATACTGCTACTTTAAGCCCTTCAGGATTTCTACTTACAGCCCGCTCAAGCTTGAGTCGATGGATTTTTTCATCTAAAATCGGTGAAGAAGGAAAGGACAACTCGGCTACTTCCCTTTCAAACCCCAAGACAATGGGGAAATCACTCCACTTATATTCACGAAGAGTCAAGCGCCGAAGCATGTCATCTTTCAGCTTCTTCTTCTCCACGATCTGAAAGCCCTTCTTTTTCCCACATTTCACACATCCAAGCCTCTTCAAGTCCTGCACGGTTTGAAGCTGCTCTTCAGCACCAACTCTTACTGACTCCCCACACCTGCAACGATACGTCCGCACAGTCCGCGTGATTTCACCTGTGTAGAGTTTTCCGTCGAATCTCCCTACCACTAGGGGGCTGGATTGATCGGTGGTTTCAAGTCTCATTAAGGAAGTCGTATTCGCCAAGATCTCTGCGCCTTCGTAACGGTTGAATCGCAGATGCCGTTCGGTGAGAATGAGACCCATCGTATTGATGATCTTCTGAGCCATCAGCATTCTTCTCGGAGGCTGATGTGCAAAAGCCAAGTATATGACTGCACCTGGTCCTCTTCGAAGGGACGTTACAGCACGGGAAAGGAAGAGAGTCAACCCATTCAGAGTGTAAGGAGGATCTGTGAAGACCACATCATATCTATTAAGAAGGGCCTCTGGTAGAGGATCCCGTAGATCATGTTGAATGCAGGAATAGTCAAAACCTTCATTCTTAGCGGATTCCTCAATTGCGTTGAGAACTCGCGAGTCAATGTCGATTATTGAGACTTCTCTGGCGGCTTTCATGAGACCGACGGCAATCGAAGTGAAGTCATCGTCGCCAAGGAAAAGAACATTTCTTCCTTCCAAATCTCCTTTTTCCAGCATGATGAGAGCTCTCAGAAGAGCAGTTTCAGGTGTTCCATGGGTCTGGTCGATCTCCGGTAAAGGCTTCGGTCTTCGTGCAAGCTTCAGCTCTAGCTGCTCCTTTAAAGGCATGAATCGTTTCAGGACTGTTATGGTTTTTCCATTACATGTTGGGCACACCACGCGGTCTTCGTAGATGAAGCCAAGTTGGTCTTTGACGAACCTTAGACCTTCGTTGGTCAAGACTGCGCCTCTGTCTCTTTTAATCAAGCCTTCTTTCTCTAATTCCCTTCTCACAGCTGCAACAACTGGGACCGGAAGGTACGTGCGGTATGCCAGTTCTTTGGTTCCAATCCTCTTGCTCCGGTAGACTTCGCGAAGCAGTGATCTAACACCTTCTGCGCCTTCCTCCAAGTCTGCTCTTCTGGAAACGATGTCTAACAGTTTCTGTTCTTGCATCTGTGTTGATCAACTTCAAGCATTTGCTGAGTCTAAGCAGGGAGAGGAAAATATAGTCTTTACGTCGAGCCTTCTAGTTGCCGACAACTTAAATATCAGAGTTGTGGGAAGAGAAAGAACCATGATTTCCGTTTTAGAAGCAGTAGTCTTGGGCTTGATTCAAGGTCTCACAGAGTGGCTGCCTATTTCAAGCTCTGGGCATTTAGCCATAGTGAATAGATCACTTGGTTGGGAGTCGCCGACCGTCTTCTTCATCCTGCTGCACGGAGGAACACTCTTAGTGGTTCTGGTCTTCTTCAGAAGGAGAATCGCAGGTATACTGAAGGCGTTTGGACGAAGGGATTTTAAATCAGAAGAGGGAAGACTCGGGGTTCTTGTTGCCTTAGGCACCATGCCAACAGCCATAATCGGTTTTCTGTTTCAAGAACTGTTCAGGTCCTTCTTCGAGAACCTGCTGGTAGTTGGCTTCGCCCTATCGGTTACTGGGTTCCTACTCTTCGCAGCAAGAGGAAGAAAAACCCATATGGATGTCACACCTCAAAATGCTTTGCTCATTGGCGCAGCTCAAGGAGTAGCCATAATTCCAGGCATCTCAAGGAGTGGAGCCACAATCTCCTCAGGGTTGTACACAGGCGTGAAAAAAGAAGTAGCCTTTGAGTTTTCGTTCTTACTATCCATACCAATCACCGTTGGCGCCTTAGCCATCGAGTTGGGAGACTTAAGATTACTGACCGGTGGAACAGACTTGATTGCAGTGTTAGGGGGAGTCGCGGTTTCAATCATAGTTGGCTACCTGTCGCTTAAAACCCTAATGCGACTTGTCCTGAGAAACAAACTCCATTGGTTTGCACCGTATTGTTGGCTGGTTGGAGGTCTCGTCATCGTCACTCAAATTCTTCAGTAGTAGTTATATCCGAATTATTACGAGTACTAAAAAGAGGGAGATTACTTGCTTGAGGATAAGACAATCAGGTTCTTCAAAGATCAGATTGAACTAGAGCATAGAATAGTAGAGGCAATCACAAGAAGCTTGAAGACAATCAGGAACCCTGTTGCCAAACAGGTTCTTCGGGCTATAGCTTTTGACTCACAGAAACATGCAGGAATTTACAACGCTGCAATTGCACTATCCTCCGTCACTCCAGCGTTGACCGATGAGGAATTTACGAGGCTGAAGGAGACGACAGAAAGACACATTGAAGACGAGGAGAAGGCGATTTCTGCCCTTGATGAATTCATGAAAGGGGTGAAGGATGAGAAGATCAAGTTCCTCCTGGAGTCAATAGCGGCTGACGAAAGAAAACACCATGAGCTCTTAAAGAAAGTAGTTGAGCTTATTGTTAGAAGAGAAGCAATAACTGAAGAAGATTGGTGGGAGATTCTGTGGAAGAACGTGCCCTTTCATGGAACTCCAGGCGGCTAAGCTCCGCTTCTCGCGTGGCAAAAGCTAATGTATTCTTTGAAAGAAGATATAGTTGATGAAGAGGGAACCTCTCTTAGCAGTTATTCCGCTGGTAGTGCTTCTCCTGGGTGAGGGGGTTTCTTTCCAGGAACCTCGCCTGGTGAAGCAGATTGCCACTACGATTCAACTGTGCGAGCGATAAGGAAATGGCATGAACCTTCACAAGGATCAGCGGAGAACGCGTTCTTCTACATTCCATTAGTGCTCATATTTCTATTCACAGCAGCCTTGGCGTATCTAGGGTTGCACAGATGGAAGCTTGGTTGTAGACCGAAAGAGACTCCGAACGCGCTAGATTCATCTTAGCCACCTAGGTCTGCCGTGCAGGTGTTCAGTCAAGAATTCAGCGAAATCCTTGTTTTTCCTGTAAAACGGAACAATTTCTTCGCCTATCAATATTCCGGGTTCGTCGGTGAAGGCTCTTGAGACAAGCTCAGCTATTCCTTTCTCTCTTCCCCCTTTCTTCAACTCGCTTCTAAGCAGCTTGGCTATCTCCGAGTATTTTCGGGTTATCCCTACGATCCACCGGTCACCCTCAATTTTCGGACCCCACAGCGTATCAGAGGAAGCGGAATATTTCCTAAGGAAGTTCTCGCATTCTTCCTTCATCTGTAGTGGAGGCCCAAACTGTTTCTGCACCAGTGGTTTCCGTCTTTCTTCGAGTTCCAGCAGGAATACGCCTCGACAGTGTTCATCCGCCCAAACACCGTCACTGACCACGTGAAAGTCGTGGGTTTCAACGAGTCTTCTAAGGACCCTCTGAGACTTGTAGAGCTGCCCCCAGACAACGTCTGAGACCGCATTCACTTTCTCGAACTCAATAAATGTAAAAGTTGTTCCCCTCTGATTGAAAGTCTGGAGGAGAATCTCAGTACTCAAAGCGGTTATGCTGGGGGGATAAAAGAACGTTAGGCGAGGTTGATTGAGAAATTCTCTAGATGCCCCGATGAACTCGTTGAGCCTCTGCTTTGTAACTGCTGAAGCCGCGTTTCTCGCCTCATCCACTGGGTCCACAATCACCAGGTTTCCTTCGTATTCCTCAACCGTGAGCTTAGAGTCTTCTAGGTAAATCATGGTGCGCGGTCTCCAACTGCTTGCAGCCTTTAAAGCTTGAAGAAATGTGTGATAATGAAGGATGAGGAGTTCACAAAGGTATCCACTGAATCCGCCAACTTTCATCTCAGATCCGTAGACTCCTAT
>JAGLZJ010000037.1 GCA_023131555.1 Candidatus Bathyarchaeota archaeon
GATTACGAACCCTGCTAGCATATGTGTTCTACTTCTTCTTCGGGATGGGCGCTGCAGGCATTTGGACTGGCATGACGATCGGAAACCTTGGAGCCGCAGCACTCTCGGTCGTATGGCTATCCAGAGGGACCTGGAAGCAACGGATAATAGACGAGGAGCCAAGTATAGAAAGACCACAACCCGCGCTACCAACATAGGGCACACATGCAGAAGCTAGTCACAAAAAAATGCATACTCCTTTCTTCCTTTGTCTACAACAGCATTGTAACGAATTGATAAAATCCCTATGAAAGAATCTTCTAATTGGCAATCTGCTACAGCTTGACAATCCACTGGTAAAAGGCTGAGCGCCAATCAATATCACTACTTCATAATGATTTTATCAAAAAAGCGTTTTTTGAGAACTGAATGCAAATAATCTGAAAGGAAGTAGTGGGATGGCAAAACGAAGTATCGCAGAGCCGAAATGGCTCACATCAGAAATCAAACGTTTCTTTGACTACGAGGTAAGTGCTCTCCCAAAAGGGTTGAGGCTAACGAAACTTACTCTTAGAAAAAGGACATAAGAAACACTACGCGCGCACATGCGCAGAACCGCCCTGCTCAGGACCAATATAGAAACGCGTGTATGCAGGGTTCAGATCCTTAGCTTCCTCAAGGCACGCAAACATTAAGTTAAGCTTACTTTTGGTATACTGTGTGCGGAAGCTACAGCAATTCTACATTTGCAGACGATGTGGAGAAAAACACTCTCGCGAAGAATTCGCAGAAGACCACTTCTGTCGCAGCTGTGGAACATTTCTATTACGAAAACGTGGACATAGCACACTAATTCCTAAGATCTTCGAGGATTCCAGAGAAGACAGCTTCAGGCACCGCACTCCAAGACCCTCCGTTTCACCAGGTTTCCCCGAAGGATATGAGGAGCGGCAAGAGCAACTAGAGTTCATCAAAGCATCCTCCGAAGCCTTGGAGAACCATCAGGTCTTCATCGGTAGTGCTCCATGTGGAATAGGTAAGTCCCTGGCAGCAGTCTTAGCAGTATTACCGAAGCTAGAGGATGGCAAGCTTCTAGTTTGCTTCAGAACAAGAAGCCAACTACATATCTACCTCAAGGAGTTGAAGAAGCTAAACAGCGGCTTGTCTGCTGTCTCATTCTTCAGTAAAAGAGACATGTGCCCCCGGATGCGAAGCGGAATCAACTACTTGGACTTCTTCGAAGAATGTCGAAGACTAAGAGAGAACTCAGAGGTTCCGACTAAACCGTTCTGCGAATTCTACAGAAAAATGATAAGGAAGAAAAGACAAGCTGCAGACTTAGCCCTTGACTGTGCTGGAAGGCTTCTCTCTCCGTCTGAGGCGGTCAGGCGGATATCCAAGGAAGGCTTCTGTGCTTACGAGGCATTAAAAAGAATCCTTGGTGACGCAACGATTTTTCTAGGAACCTACCACTATGTGTTTGACCCACACGTCAGAGCGGCCTCTCTCAAGGACTTCTCCAACGACCTGTCTGAGGTCTACCTGATTGTTGATGAAGCCCACAATCTTCCAGCCTTCAGCCGAGAGTTGCTCTCCGATAGTATCACCGAAAACTCGCTATTGGGGGCGCTTAAGGAATCCGCGGACTTTCCAGAAGACGAATCCAAGCTTGTTCAAGAATGTCTCGAAACACTGAATGATGAAGTCTTTGACCGCGCATCAAAGATTCTCAGGGATGAAAGACCCCGCTTGATAAACCCTGAAGATGTCGACGCGCTTCTGCTCGAACACGGGGGCGTATCTGGTCTTGAGGCAGCAGAGGTCATTCACAATTATGGAAAGCGAGTCGTAGAAATAAAGAAAGCGTCAGGACGAGAGAGAATTTTCAGCTTCAATCGTCGAATCGGAGAATTCCTCAGCAATTTCATAGGAAAGACAGGTGAGAACCACGTCCATTTGATAAAAAGGGAAAGCAGAGGAATGGTGGCTCTGCATGTGAAGAGCTTTGACGGAAGGGAGATCACTGACCCAATCTTGAGAACTGCGCGAGGAAGCATCCTGATGAGCGGTTATCTCTCTCCGCCCAGAATCTACCGAGATCTTCTTCTATACGAATCCAAAAGAGTTTGTTTGAAAGAGTTTGATTCACCCTTCCCACCTGAGAACAGGCTAATTCTGGCAGCAACTGACGTTTCCTCGAGATATCAGACGAGGACAACAGAGATGCTGACGAAATGGAAAAACTACATCGAAGAGATATCTGAAGCGAATAAGGGAAACACAGCTGCATTCTTCACCAGCTACCGAATGCTAATGAAGCTTGAAGGAATGATTGACACCAGCAGAAGAAAAATCGTTGAAAAAAAAGACACAAGAAGAAACGATGTTGTTAGATTGCTCAGGAGGTCAGAGGACAATCTTCTGCTTGGAGTCATGGGAGGGAAGTTCAGTGAAGGAATTGACTATCCGAACAACCTTCTAACAGGTGTCGTGGCTGTGGGTTTACCCTATGCAACGTGGAGCGTCTACCAGAAAGCTCTGATCAACTATTTTGACGATAAGTTCCCAGGTGAAGGAAGAACCTTTGCCTACGTTACGCCAGCGTTGCTCAGACTCATCCAAGCTAGCGGTCGAGTTCACAGATCTCCAAAAGACAAAGGATGCATTGTAATTCTTGATAGACGTGTCACGACTCCACGGATCAAGGAGCAACTTCCAAAACACCTTCGCGAAGAGATGATCACTGTAACAAACGCATCCGAGTGTGCCATGCACGTAGCAGGATTCTGGAGAAACTCAAAAGTCTAATTCAGCCTTCTCACAGAATATCATATGTAACGTGTAAGTGAAGATGGATCTGCATCCTAGGACATTGATCCCTAAGTCATGTGTTCATTGTCGAAGCAGGTGTCCTTCGCGGTCCATCTCAAGACGTCTAATTCCAGTGGTTGAGATCGGGTTCTGATTCTCCGCTAAGACCATATTTATCGTAATTACTTCAAGAGCAGGCAGACCATTGATTCTGCGCTTCCTGTTAATTCTGTGAGCCCCAGGAAGAGTCTCTTGGCTGACAACGATTGCCTCGATACTTGTGCTAGTTGAAGCTGGTCCGTAAAGATCATACAGTGGAACAACCTCTACTCGATTGAGCCAATCGTGTCTTCTCAGGAAAGCCCTCAATTCCTCAAGTCGGACAGCAAAGGGAGCTATCTCATGAGGCTTCCTCATCTTCTGGGCGAAGTCGTCGGTGACCAAACCAACAATAACGCTGTCACCGATTTCAAAAGCTACCTCCAGCAGGATCCTATGCCCTTTATGGAATTCATCAAATGTACCTCCAACAGCTACTGTCTTGAAGCGCCTTTTCAAAGTGTTCAGCTCTACCAGTGCTTTTCATGCGCCCGTGCACTTCTTTTTAATCGCATCCAAGATCTGGTTTGCAACGGTCTGCTTAGAACTCAATGGAACGTGAATAGCGTGTCTAGCTTTGTCGATAATGAAGACTTCGTTCGTATCGGTTCCGAACCCAACTCCTTTTCTCGATACATCATTCGCAACGATTAGGTCGGCTTTTGCCTTCTTCAGTCGTTCGTATGCGCTCTGAATCAGCTCTTCGTCAGTGGTTTTGTACTCAGCTCGAAAAATGGTGAGGAAAGTCTTCGGGCTGATCTTCTTCACTCCATCCACGATCTTCGGGGTAGGTTTCAGTGTAAGTTCAAAGGATGACCTAGCTGACGTTGGAACCTTGCCCTCATATGGTTTGGATGTTTTCCAATCTGAGACAGCTGCAGCTGCTATCATAACATCGTACGGGGTCTCTCGGAGTTCTGTTTCTACCGCATGCTTCATTTCCTCGGTAGTCACCACGTTGATGATCTTTGTGGCAGATCTTGGTTTAGTGGGGGTTGGACCTGAGATCAATGTAACCGAAGCTCCCCTTCGGGTTGCTTCGCTGGTTACTGCTGAGCCCATCTTGCCAGAGCTCCGGTTTGTGATTATTCGGATACTGTCTATGAACTCAATCGTTGGTCCTGATGTGACGAGTACGTTCATGCCGTGAAAGTCCTGTTGAACTGTCATTATCTGTATCAGATTTTCGACGATAGTGGCTGTTTCAGGTAGCTTTGCTTTGCGTTCCTTCATTATTGGTTCGATGAACTCAACATTCTGCAGTTTCAACTCTTCGATGTTCGCTCGGATTGCATGATGCATGTACATTGATTCATGCATTGCGGGCACGATGACTATTGGAGTCTTAGAGCCCAAGGCTGTTGAGGCGACTGTAGTTACAGATGTGTCGTCGATTCCCTTGGAAATCTTGCTGATTGTATTTGCTGTAGAGGGTGCAATCAGAACTAAGTCAGCTTTCTGATGTATGTCTCCGACGAAGGCAACGTGCTCGATTTTTCCAGTCAGTTCTGTGACCACGGGGTTTCCCGTTGCCCACTCTAGCAGATTGGGATGGATTATTTTTTGAGCGTTTTCTGACATCACGGTGTAAACGTTTGCGCCATGCCTCATCAGTTCTCTTGCGATTTCGGCGCTGCGAACGGCAGCTACACTCCCCGTCACGCATAGTATAATCGTTCTACCCTTCAGTCGCCTACTTTTTGTTCCGACTATGTCTTTTGAAGGATGATTCACGTTGTCACGCTCCTGTTCAGTTGACCTCTTTAACCACTTGTTTCAAATCTTGTATAAATCGATCAAGGTTCTGCATGCATGACGTCTTGAGCAGGGAAGCCTTCTTCTTTCACTTTAATTCTCCTCAATGATAGATGTGCTCATTGTCGGGGTATAGACCGGATCGAACCTCTTTGGAGAACTGCTGCGCTACATTTCTTATCGTTTCTCTTAAGTTCGCGTATTTCTTTAGGAATTTCGGTGTGAACCTGTTATCGAGCCCGAGAATGTCTGAAATCACCAAGACTTGTCCATCGCAGAATCTTCCTGCCCCTATTCCAATTGTTGGAGCCTTGATGTTTTCAGTTATCTTTCTTCCGAGAGACTCCGGGACACACTCCAAGACCATTGAGAAGACCCCGCATTCGTCAAGCTCCAGAGCCTCTTTCAGGATTAGCTCTGCAGTCTTCTCTTCTCTACCCTGAACTCTGTAGGATTCAGCTGTCTGTGGTAGAAGTCCTACGTGTCCCATGACGGAGATCCCTGCTTCAGTTAAGGTCTGAACGACTTTTGGATGATTGCCTTCTATCTTAATACCGTGAGTACCTGCTTTCAGAAACCTTCCTGCATTTCTGAGAGCCTTCGCGGGTGTAGAGTAGCTGTCTACAGGCATATCTCCTATTACAGGCGTCTTTTCAGAACCTTTTGCAACAGCCATTGAATGGTAGAGCATCTGTTCCATCGTAACCTTCCTTGTGTCTTTGCAGCCTTGGAAGGTCATGGCTAGGCTGTCACCTACTAATATTAGATCTATTGGCGTTTCGTCCAGAATCTTGGCTGTAAGATAATCATAGGCCGTCAACATCACTATTTTGCGGTTTCCCTTCATTCTTTTAATCTTCTCACCGAACTTCAACGTGTTACTCCTCTAGGGACTTGATCAAACTGGTGAGAGTAGTGTTCACAGGTGTCGAAATATGATGATGTTTCCCGAGTTCCACAACTTTTCCATTGAGGAAATCGATCTCCGTCGTTTTTCCTTTTATGACGTCTTGGCTCATTGAGGAGAAGTTATGGTAGCCTTTGATTTTCGCGTCGCACTCATCGATGTTGATTTCTAGGTTTACTCCGTCTGCAGCTGCGACCATGGTACATTCTCTAGCGATTTCTTGCCTAATCGGTTTGAGGGTCTCAGTCACAATTTCATCGTTTCTAGCCTGGAGGAGTGCTGTGAGAGGGTTGATTATGCAGTTAATTGTTAGTTTTCTCCACGTGTCTTTAAGAAAGTCTTTCGAAACTTCTGTCTCAAGACCAGCGCTCTTGAAGAGAGCGCGAATCTTATCAGCAGCTGAGCCATCCTCGATAACTGTCTGATTTTTCCAGAATCGTATTTTTCCAGGTGTCAGAAACTCTGCCGCTACGTCAGTTAAACCTCGCAGTACTTCAGCTTTGTTCTTAAGCTGTTTTCTGATTATAGCTTCGTTACCTAGACCATTCTGGAGGACAAGGATCACTGTGTCCTCTTTCAACAGGCTTCGCAACTGGTTCAGGGCGTTCTGGGATTCATGCGCCTTAGTCGTTAGAAGTAATAAGGCACGGGGTGGGATATGCTTCATCTCTGTCTCTGCGTGCACATGAAAAGTGCCAGATACATCGTTAGCGAGTTGTAGTCCATTCTTACGTATGGCTTTGACATGTGGTTCTCTGCCGATGAGAGTTACGGTTGTTCTAAGTGATAGTAGAGCTCCGAAGGTGCTTCCTATTGCGCCGGCGCCGAAGACAATCACTTCTTCGAACATGGTATTGCTAACCTGTCAGACCTCTTTCATCGGCTAGTCTCTCTAACCTTTCTAGTATGTTGCTCAAGCATCTTTGCAGATTCGATCTGTTGTCGAACTGTTTAATGATCGCGTTCAGTTTAGCTTTCTTCGTTTGCCTTAGTTTCTTTACCTCTTTGATTAACTCGGGCATAGCCCTAACAAGGTTGTCCACTACTGTAATTGACGCTTTCTGGGAAGTCCTGGAGATGGGGTTCAGGTCGATTGCGATCACCTTCTTCCCCATCTTAAGCAAGGCTTCTGTTCGGTCGCCATCTTCGAGTGGAACCAGAACCACGTCCGCTACAAGAATCCCGTTGGTACTCACGCGCCGTCTTTTGCTTTCCAATTCGGGAATACACGCCGAGTTTCCTTCATCGACTCCTAGAACTTTCTTAGCACCAGCCTTCACCAGTAGGGATTCTATGATCTCCTCCCTCTCCGCGGTGCGGTAGAAAATGTTTACTTCAATTTCAGCTTTCACTAACTCGCTTAACGAAACAATTTCCTCAGCGGTCAGCGCGGCAGAATTGCCATTAACTGAAACGACAGGTCTTTTAGCTATGAGCAATAGGGCCGCCGCAGCACGGATGGCTTCTCTTGCTGGCTGAATTGTCTGTTCACCCAATAAGTAGTCAAAGGCCTCGCCTCTACCGTGAGCAATCAGACCTGCTCTCGCCACAGCACCCGCTTCAAAGGCTTCTACCAAGTTTTCTCGTATTCGGAGAGACTCTGCCCGTGGATGATTTCCAGGTATCTTGGTAGGCGTCTTCATAGCAGTCTCGCTCCTTCACAATCCACCCCGCTGATCAAAACTCTTTCGTCAGCATCATGCAGAAAGAATACTTCAAGAAGAATATCGAGTTGATTATTCTCGACTATGCTGAAAACGCCATTACCGAACATGGGCATACTACAGATAATTCCGCGTTTGGATGCTTGATCCATTATTTCCAGAACATTTTTCGAACATAGACCTATTTCTCTCGCAAATTCCTGAGAAAGCTCAAGGAAGCCGTTTAGGCTAGGTCTTTCCATAAGATTTCTCAAAAGTCGTTCACCCCATCTGTTGATTCTGTCACGGGTGTCTAGGTTAGACAGAATTTTACGCGTGTCCATTTCTCCAAGTGTCAAACATGCAACAGAGTAATTTTCTTCGAGAGGAAGTTGTTTCACGCTTCCTATTCCAGGAGCGCCGGGTTCTGTTCGTATCTCTAACCCACCTGACCATTCAGCTAGGACTGTTCCAAGTCCAGTTCCACACTGAATCTCTGCCACATGGGCAATCTGAGCTGCTTGAGTGGTGGTTAGGGGGAGCTCTAAGGCTTTCCAGAAAGCGAAGCTTAGACTTAGAGCGGCAGCTCCGCTCGAGCCGAATCCAGCTCCGGAAGGTATGTCTGTAAAATGCTCGATTCTCGCGTTTAGTGGTTGCTTGGATCTGTGCAAGAATTCAGCAGCAACTGCTCTCGAGACTTTGGCAGACTCGGTGCGTGTGCCATTCAGTTCGATCTCCAAGCTAGTTTTGTG
>JAGLZJ010000038.1 GCA_023131555.1 Candidatus Bathyarchaeota archaeon
TATTGTGGGTGCTTCAAGATTATCTTCTCTAGGGCTTCAAGTCTTTTAGAGACAAGATCGAGTCTTCTTCTTAATTCATCGGCGTTTGAGGAGTCTTCTTTGTGTTCAGACAAAGGAAAACGCTCCAGTGGTCAACCGAAACGTTGATGGTCTGAGAAGATCTGTGAGCAACAGTAGTTAGAAAAGGAGATCTGGTATTTCAAGGATTCAGCGCAACTTATGGCCTCTTTAGCTGGAAAAGCTATTGCGTTGACTCCAGATTTCACTGCGAGAACATCTGTCTTCGCCCTGTGCGCTCCTTTCGGTCTCATGCAACCCAACGCCATCGGCGTATTTGGCATCATATTCCTTGAAGCCACGAGAATCTTGGCAATGGTTGAAGGAGAAGGTGGTTTCACATTCTCCATTGTGGTGTGGTGTATCGGCATAAAAGCGATCAATATGACTGCTGATGGGTTGTGGTTGGAAATCATCTTAAGCGCAGCGATTTCACCTTTCAACTCTCCATAGTGTAAGCCGATTAACACGTGTGGAACAGTCGGGATCTCAGCGTGGCGCAGGGCGTGAAGAGATTCGCTGTAGTCTTCTACGGTTGCATCTGAGCTGAAGATCTCTCTGATTGTCTCATCTGAACCGATGACGTCGATAAGGGCGGCATCTATTCCTGCCTTCTTCAGCTTCAGGACCGTGTCCATGGAAACGATGCCGGTATGTACCAGAATGGTAAGGTTGAGGTCTTTTTTCATTTGCCCGATTGCTTCAATGAATGGTTCCAGTGGGACAGATCCGTTAGGCAGGCATCCTCCACTGATCAAACATCCCTTGGCTCCTTGGCGCTTCAAATCCTTGCCAAGCTGCATGAGCCTTTCTGGAGATGTAGCTGAAAGCATACCATTCAGGACGATTCCCTCACAGTGTTTACATTTCAAGGAACAGGACGATCCCGTAATTGAGATCGAGGGAAATGCAGGGGATGAAGGATTACGACTGTTCGTCTTGTAGGAAATGAAACTTGGAGTATAGAATTGGATTCTCTTGCCGAAGCCACGGTGACTAATTATTCGTGCTTCTTCGATGAGGTTCGTCAACGTCCTATCGTCTGAACGGAGCAGTTCTTCGTAGTCCACAATCAATCCCAGTTCTCAACTGCTAACTGCAAAGGGTTTATCTCTAAATCCTTCTAAACTCAACTTATGCCAATTCATAAGTCCTTCGCTACGACTGAGAAGCCCTACGAGGAGACTTCAGAAACTCGAAGAATAGAGAAGATTCGAGTTTCTTCCGGCTCAGCCGCTGTGTTGGGGATAACACCTAGTCTGCTGACAGCTTGGCCAACGACCATCTATCTGATGACGTTCCTGATGGGAAAGTGTACCGCAAACTGCAGTTTCTGTTCACAGGCGAGGGACAGCCACAGCAGGACCGAAATGCTTTCGAGAGTAACGTGGCCAGACTTTGAAGTCCACCGCGTAGTTCGCTCCTTAGCAACCTCAAGACTTGATCCGAAGGTGAAGCGAGTCTGCATACAAGCTCTGAACTACCAAGAAGTCTCAGAAGATCTTGTGACCATTGCTAAGATTATCAGATCTCGCAACTTCAGCATTCCCATCTCGGTTTCATGCCAGCCTCTGAAAAAGGCACAAATGCAGAAGCTAGCAGATGCAGAAGTTGAAAGAATTGGAGTCCCGCTGGATGCAGGAACCCAAGCCATCTTTGAGAGAGTCAAGGGAAAACAAGTGAACGGCCCTTATGACTGGAATAGCCATCATAAGACGTTACTTGAAGCAGTTCAAGTCTTCGGGAAAGGCAAGGCAAGCACCCATCTGATCGTCGGTCTAGGCGAGAAGGAGAGCGACATGTTGAAGACGATAGCTTGGTGTGTCAATCATCACATTCGCCCAGGTCTCTTCGCCTTCACGCCGATACCTGGAACAGCATTGGAGACAAAGGACCAACCGACCATAGAGAAATACCGGAGGATCCAACTCGCCCGTCACCTAATTGTCAAAGAACAAGTAGATTTCAGCGAGATCTGCTTCGATGACGCAGGGCGGGTCACAGATTTCAGCGTCTCATCAAAGCTACTAGACCGAACCATTGAGAGCGGAGAACCCTTCATGACATCCGGTTGCCCCAACTGCAATCGCCCTTTCTACAACGAAAAACCAAGCGGCCCAATCTACAATTATCCCGTGAAACCAGCGCCACACGAAATAAACGAGATTCGACGACAGATCCTCAGAGAGCCACGAGTGCACGGATAACCGCAACATAGAGTCACAGGTCAACTGCAACGGACTTGTCTTTTGATCTGTAAAGGATGAACGTGTGACCGCGGACTTCTACAAGAGTTGACTGTGTTCTTGAAGCTAGTTCTTCCGCGATAGCTTTTGCATCGTTATTCTTCAGCGCGGCTTTCTGAATTTTCAGTTTCAATGCTTCTCTCTCCTTGAGCTGGCGATCCACCTCAGATTCAATCTCTGCGGAGATTCCGTTCTTGCCTATCCAGATAGTCGGACTTTCAGGTTCCAATCTTCGTTTGATTCCTCGCCTAGTCTTTCGATCTAACATCTTTCTTTCTCCTTAATCGAGTTGGGAAACGCATGTGTTTTCCGCAGTGTCCGCATGTTACGACTACGTGGGGTTCCCTTCGCTGTCGGAGACGTACTCGGGAGTTGACTCCTGGCAGAAAGAATCGTTTGCATGCTTTGCAGTATTGGCGACGATAGAAGCGGGGAATGGGGACTCGGGAGGACATTGAGATTCTTCTGGCGAGAGCCGCATAGGACATGGCGCTTTCTGCATCTTCTTTCATAGTTCTTCTGGCCAGTTGGAGCATTCTCCCGATCTGCTGCCGCGCAATCCTCTTACCTGTCCGCAATTCTCAAGGTTTCCTTCTTCAGCTGATTACTAAGCTGTCTTTATGATAATGTTTTCTCTCTTCACTAAATCGAACAGAAAAGGAAGACTAGGTTGTTCGCTCTACGATCTCTTTTTATATTAGAACCTAATTTTGAGAGGGCGATAAACCTTGGGCTTAAGATCATTCCTTAACTCGGTGAGTCGACTGATGAAGCTAGCAACTAAACCTGGGAGATCGGAGCTTCTGCAATCATTGAAGATCTGCTTGCTGGGAATCGGAGTTATTGGCGTTATCGGTTACATCATCAAACTGATATCCTTCGTTATTCAGGGCCTATGACTGCGAGCTGAAAAAACGATGTCGGAACAAACACCCCCCACAACTTCCATCTTCGCTGTCCGGACTACAGCAGGACAGGAGAAGAATGTGGCAACCCTAATTGCAGCACGAGCGGAGAGAAACAGGCTGCCTATCAAAGCTGTTTTGGCTCCTGAAGTTTTGAAAGGATATGTTTTTGTTGAAGCTGAAGGACCTCACTTTGTTGAGGAGACAATCGCAGGAATCAGGCATGTACGATCCAGAGTACCAGGTATCGTCAGTTTCTCTGAAGTCGAACGATACATGGTTGTAAAACCCCTCATTGAAGAATTCGACGTTGATGATGTTGTAGAGGTAATAAGTGGGCCTTTCAAAGGCATGAGAGCTAAGATCACTCGAAGTGATATAACGAAGGGTGAGGTTGTTCTGGAGCTTCTGGAGGCAACGTTCACTCTTCCAATCACCGTTCACGCAGACTACGTGAGAATCGTTCAGAAAGCGAAGAAGGAGAAACGAAACTTTGGCAAAGAAAGTGATTGATGCGTTGGTGAATGGTGGTCAAGCTACGGCAGGTCCACCGCTGGGTCCAGCACTCGGACCGTTAGGGGTCAATGTAGTGGCTATTGTGAACAGAATCAACGAGTTGACGAAAGACTACGCTGGGATGAAAGTTCCTGTTAAGATCATAGTTGAGCCGGAGACCAAGGAATATGAGGTCGAAATCGGCACACCCACTACATCAGCCCTGATTGTCAGCGCGCTCAAGATTCAGAAAGGTTCAGGCAGCCCGAAAGAAGAGAAGGTGGGGGATTTAACGATGACTGCTCTGGTAGATATTGTGAAGAAGAAGAGGCAGCAGATGTTAGCAACTTCCGCCAAAACAGCTGCCAAAGAAGTCCTCGGCAGCTGCGTCAGCATGGGAGTGACCGTGGAAGGCAGAGACCCAAGGGAAATTCAGACCGAAATAGATGAAGGTAAATTCGACTCTATTCTAACAGATGAACCGTGACAATCTTTTTATAACGGCTTCTGTACGAGTGTTGAGGCGAGGTTTACTCGATGTCGCTGAAAACAGATGCTGTCTTGGAAGCGGTCAAGCAGGTCAGGAGCGAAGCGCCCAAGAGAAAGTTCACCCAATCACTGGAAGTGATCATAAACCTCAAAGATATTGATATGAAGAAACCAGAGGGACGAATTCAGGAGGCAATAGAGCTCCCTCATGTTACGGGCAAGAAAAACAGAATATGTGTAATCGCAACAGGAGAACTGGCGCTGAAGGCTAAGAGAGCTGGTGCTGAACTCGTTATTAGCACCACAGACTTAGAGAGCCTGGCAACCGACAAGAAGAGGCAGAAGAAGCTGGCTGGCACGTATGATGCTTTCCTGGCTGAAGCAAAAATGATGCCTCTGGTCGGGAAGACCATGGGAGCGATCCTTGGACCAAGAGGAAAGATGCCACGACCGCTACCTCCAACTGCGAACGTTAAAACCCAGATAGAGAGACTCAGGAAGACTGTGAATTTACGAATGCGCACGCACCCAGTTCTGCAGTGTGCCATTGGAACAGAGGACATGGAGGATCGTGAAATCGCTGAAAACCTGATGGCTGTGGTCTCCAGAATCCAAGGGAGGCTTAAGCGCGGGCTTAAAAACATCGGATCACTCTATGTAAAGACCACAATGAGTCCCCCCGTTAGAATCAAGCTGTAGGAATCCGCGATGACTAAACAACGTCAGATATTGCTGGAGAAGTCCAAGGAAGTTGAGGATATCAAGAATCTTCTGAAAGAGCATGAGGTTATAGCTTTAGCCAGCCTGCACAAGGTGCGAGCAGCCCAACTTCAAGCCATCCGTAAGAAACTCAGAGGTAGAGCCTACCTTCGCACGATCAAGAACACGCTGATTAAACGGGCAATCATAGAAATTCCGGAGAAACCGAACATTGAGAAACTTGAGGATCACCTCATCGGCTCAACAATCTTCCTGTTCACTGACGTCAACCCTTTCAAACTAACGCTGCTATTAGATAGAAGCACAGTTACAACTACAGCTAAGGCAGGCGATACTGCAGCCTTCGACGTCGTTGTACCCGCTGGAAACACCGGGCAGCCTCCAGGTCCAATAATCAGCCAACTAGGCGCAGTCGGACTGAAGACAAGAATAGAATCGGGAAGCGTGTGGATAAGCCAAGACACGCTGGTTGCCAAAGAAGGGGAAACGATATCTGCAAGACTGGCACCCGTGCTCTCAAAGTTAGGGATAAGACCAGTTGAGACCGGGCTCTCACTTACTGCCGTCTACGAAAACGGGCTCATAATAGCCGGAGATCAACTGCACATAGATGTAGAGAAAACTAAGCTCTCTGTGGAAGAAGCTCACAGGTCTGCCCTCGCGCTTGCCCTAAACAGCATGTATATTTCCCCTGCCACCGTCGAGCTGTTACTCCAGCAAGCCCATAAAGACGCCATCAACCTAAGCGTCAACGAGGACATTCTGACACGAGATACTGTGCTGGATATACTACAGAAAGCGCACTGGCAGATGTTGAACCTGAGATCGCTAGTGGAGAGAAAACAGAAGGATCCCCAGAAAGATTGAAAAGGAAGATCGTGGAAAAGAAAAGAGGTGGAAATAATGGAATACGTCTACGCTGCACTGCTCCTGCATAAAGCGGGAAAAGCCGTAAATGAGAAGAACGTCAAACAGTTGCTGGATGCTGCGGGAATCAAAGCGGATTCAGTTAGAGTTAAAGCTCTCGTCGCCTCACTTGAAGAAGTCAACATAGATGAGGCCGTGAAAGCAACACCGGCAATCATGGTTGCTCCTCCTGTAGCACCAACTGCCGTTGCAGACGAGAAGAAGACTGAAGCAAAGGAAGAGAAGAAGAAAGAAGAAGACAAAGAGAAAGAAGACGCAGCTCTTGAAGGACTTGGAGCTCTCTTCGGCTAAGGCAGTATTCTATGCATTAGATTTTTTTCAACTATTGCGACTCACTTTTGCCCTCTGCCACCGCAGAACTTCTTTTATACAGTTGAGTCCATGGTCTGCTTACCCACATGTCGATTTCCGTCCAGTTAGCCGAGGACTTAGATGAAAAAGCGTCTTTCGAAACATGAATATGAACTTCCCTTCTTCAAGAAGGAAGGCTTCGTCAGGAGGCAGTGCCTTAAATGCGGTGAACACTACTGGACTCTCCGTCCCGAATCTGAGACGTGTGGAGAAGCGAACCCAGAAGGATGTGGAGAACTATCTTTTATCAATAATCCGCCCACTAAGAGAGCCTTCACCATGGGGGAGATGCGTGAGACCTTCCTTTCCTTCTTTGAGAAACATGACCACACCAGGATGAACCCGTATCCAATAGTTGCCCGTTGGCGAGATGACCTGTACCTAACCAGCGCAAGCATCGTGGATTTTCAACCCTACGTGACCGACGGAATTATCCCGCCACCCGCGAATCCCCTCGTCATCAGTCAACCATGCATTCGACTCGTCGATGTCGCCAACACTGGTCCCACCTTCGGTCGGCACCTAACCATCTTCGAGATGGGGGGACACCACGCCTTCAATTATCCCGAGAAAACAGTCTACTGGAAGGATGAAACCGTCAGATACCATAATGAGTTCGTCAGAAAGGAGTTAGGAGTCTCGGCTGAGGAAGTGACTTACAAAGAAGACGTGTGGAGCGGTGGCGGAAACGGAGGCCCCTCTTTAGAGACAATAGTAGGAGGACTCGAACTTGACACGCTAGTGTTCATGAAGTTCAAGGTAAAAGGTGGGGAGTTCACCGAGATACCAATTAAAACTGTTGATACAGGCTACGGGATGGAACGCTACACGTGGGTGTCACAGGGTGCAATAAGTGGCTTCCACGCCGTCTACGGTAGGATTCTCGAAAAAGTGGTTAAGATAGCCAGCTTGGGCGAGGTTGACCAAAGTATGCTGATGAAGGCGGCTAGGTTTTCCGGAGGGTTCTCAATCGAGAAGTCAGCAAGTAGACGCCTTGACCGTTGGAGGAGAGCTGCTGAGGCAATCGAAGTGAGCGTAAAAGAGCTTGCAGACACTCTCAAACCGATAGAAAATACATTTGCAGTCCTCGACCACACAAGGAGCTTGGCTTTTCTGCTGGCTGAAGGCGTCGTGCCCTCAAACGTCCAAGAAGGATATCTCACAAGGCTCCTAATACGAAGAACTCAACGAAAACTCAAGGCGCTAGGAATCGAAGACTCACTAAATGAAATCGTCGAGATGCAGATAGAGGAGTGGAGCTGTGACTTCCCCCATCTCAGAAAGATGCACGATGAGATCCTTCAAATTCTGAAGGTTGAAAGGGAAAAGTTTCAGAAGACTCTGCTCAGAGGAAATGCTCTTGTTAAACGCACAGCCAAAGACCTCAAGTCAAAGAAGAAGCGGAA
>JAGLZJ010000039.1 GCA_023131555.1 Candidatus Bathyarchaeota archaeon
CCCGTCGGGAATTGAAACCCGCGGGGTGAATCTGACCGCTTTCCCAGACTCCCCTTTTTCTGTGGCGAAGATGAACAATGATTCTATAGTGTTAATGACAGAAAAAATACAACCTCTACATAGAAACCGACGTAGTAGAAAAAGCGAAGCAACTAGGCTTAAACCTCTCTAGGGTCTCTCAAAACGCTCTATTAGACCTACTAAATCGCATAGACGGTAAAGGGGGTAAAGTGGTGAGCCCGTCGGGAATTGAACCCGAGACCACCGGGTTAAAAGCCCGGTGCTTTAGACGGTCATACTCTATCCTTGCTGAGCTACGGGCCCAGTTGCCTTCACAATCTAGCTGCGCTTCTGTTCTTTAAGTTTACGTCAGTGATGCTCCTATTAGGAAACTAGAAATTAAACTTAGACATAAGCAGAGAGAGGAGGCTTCACTGCTGATTCATCTTCTGGAGAAGCTGGCGAACCCTAAGGCGCCTGGACCTGCTCCTTCCTTCTCAGTAATCCACGTAATCAAAGTTCTTGAGCTGGTTGCCGAGAAGACCATTGGTAGAAAGGAGCTTTCAAGAAGACTCCTCTTAGGGGAAGGCGTTACAAGAACTCTGATAGAGCGATTGAGAAGCTTCGGATTAATCAGCGTGAGGAAGGGAGGTTGTGTCCTGTCAGAGAAAGGTCGGAAAATATGGAGTCGCATACACAACGATCTTCCTCAGAAGACAGTCATAGAGAAAACGGGTCTGGCTCTTGCAACGTATAACGTTGCCTTAATCGTAAGGAGACGCGGTCGCAGAGTCGGATCTGGCATTGAGCAACGCGACGCCGCCATGTTGGCTGGTGCGAAAGGGGCAACCACCTTAAAATACGAAAATGGAGAAGTGATGATGCCCCCAGATTGCCGAAAGGTTCAGGAAGACTTCCCAGAAATCTACGAGAAGATCATGGACTCGCTTAGCCTTGAAGAGGGTGACGCAATTGTCATTGGAAGCGCGGACACTCCGGAGTCAGCGGAGTATGGAGCGTTAGCAGCTGCGTGGAGCCTCCTAAAATGCGCGCACGCGCAGCCCACTACCTAGTCGATAAGACATATCGTGTGCAGAAAGACGGAGTTAAAATTAAGCGCAAACGCCCTTTGTTAGATGTGTCTGAGCTCTACTGCAAAGCTCTGGTTCGGTGGTCAGAAAGTGTACTTGTCTCCAGAAGTGAATACGCGTTCCAGCGCCATGTTTAGATTAATTATTCCTTCATTTGTCTTTGCAGAGAAAGGAACCAAAGGATGCATCAGCCCCAAGCTGCTTATTGAACCCGCGATTTCGCGACTCAGCAGTCGTTCTGTGCTCTTAAGCTTCTCTTCAATTTCCTTCTCCAACGTCCCAGCGTCTTCCGACCAATCTATGATTCGCTCTACAATCTGCGAAGGGAGAAGATCAACCTTTGAGAGGACAGGAATGAAGGGCAGCAGGAACCTGTTGTAAACTGCTGCAGAGAGGAAAAGGTTGGATACAAAGTTTCGTGGGTTTGATGAAAAGACGGAGTCGAACAGGTAGATCACTGCTTTCTGTTCTTGGGTCATGTATTTTGCAATATATGGTCCACTGGCTCGGAATGCGAAGAGTTCCATTTGGCCAGGTGTGTCGACCAAAACTATGTCTGAGCCGAGTTCTTCGATCTCCGAGTTCAAGCTTCCAACCTGCTCTGCAATAAGGTCTGCTGCCGCAACCACAGCGCCATTTGGCCCCAAGTGGTGTTCTCTCATAATGGCTTCGATGTTAACGTAATCTCTTATGTCTAAGTCTGGACTGTAAGGCATCTCTAATACTCCTGGGTCTAAGTTAATTACGGAAACTCTTTGTTTAGCGTTCTTTAGCCACTCTGAGAAGGCAGATGTCAGGAGGCTCTTCCCGGATCCTGCCGTGCCTAAGATGAATACAACATTCATAGACTTCACCGATACATTCAAACTAGCTGCTTAAGGTTTGATCGCGCGTAGCGGACGTTTAAGTGATTCGATGCACAAGCAACCATGGAAATTGTGAATTCCAAAAGATAAAACCTTCTACTCCTTAGGAACCTGCGGATGGAATCGTTCCAGTTCGAGTCTTTCCTCCTGCTCCTTCAACTACGGCTGAAAGCTGAACCAGTGTCCTTCCAACAAGCGTCTTTGCAGTCGCTATATTTTTTGCTGTTGTGGACAAATGCAGCTCCAGGACAGGGTTATTTTCGGAGCCCTTAGGGTGAGATTTTATGTAGACCAAAGGATTTGCGTGCATGACTTCTTCGATGAGTGGAGCCATCTCTGACTCCATGACTCCTGAAACGTGGAGGCTTGCTTCGAAGCGCGCGCGGTCACCGATGGCCTTTCGGAGAGGGTCGAGGAGAGAATCTTCAAAGATCGCCTTCATCTCCTGTGGAACACCTGGCAATGCAAAGATGGTAACAGTTTTCCATTTAATGGTAACCGCTGGGGCTGTACCCACAGGGTTAGGCAGAGGTTCTGCTCCCTCTGGGATGACCGCCATCTTCTCTCTTGGTGGAGTTAGCTCTAAGGTCTCACAGCCTAACTCGGATGCGATCTCCACGTACTTCTCCTGTATCATTTTCAGCGCTTTCTTGTTCAGCTGTAGACAGGAGTTGAGGGCTTGAGCTAGACCGCTAAGAGTCATGTCGTCAAAGGTAGGACCCAAGCCCCCGGTTGTTATGATGAAATTGGGGCTTCGTTGCATGGCTTCTCTGAGAGCTTCAGCTATCTCTGCAACGTTGTCTCTTACAACTGTGATTCTGTCTACAGATAAGCCTAAAGAAACTAGGCTTCTCGCCAACCAATGGGAATTCGTATTCAGAGTTTTCCCTATCAGCAATTCGTTGCCAATTGATACGATCTCCACCCGCTCTGACATCTCTCGACAACACTCGCAGACTGGACTTGTTCCGAGAAGGTATAGCCCGATGCCTCAATAAAAATAGAGTTGCCTAGCAATGGAGCGAACGCCAGCAGAGAGCTGCCGCTATTTTTTCTTCCCCAGCCACCATTTGAGGTATTCTTTGCGATCCGTTCTCTGCCCTTCTTCGTCTGACTCCAGCTTCACTCGGAGCTCACGCGCACGCTGTCGTAGCTCAAAGAGTTCCTGATGTGTAACAGAGAGACCACAGCTCTTACACACATAGCGTCTCGTCTCCCAAACATGCGCCATGTCGCCTCCGCACTCGGGACAGTAGTTCATTCTCTGGTTTTCCTGAGTTTAGAGATGTACACGAGAGAGAAATAGGTTTCGGGGCAATCGTTAACGGATAGTAATCAGAGTTAATTTATGAAGTTTTGAAGACCAGCGTTCTCAGCAAGTTCATTTGCTTCCTTCATATCAGCACGAGTAAGCCTTCGACTTAACTCGGGAAGCTCCGTTGCGCGCCATTCGGGTCTGTACTGAAACATGATGTTTATTCGGGTCTCAGTACCCAAATTGTCCCCTATCCAAGGAAGAATCCCTGCAGTACAGCATTTCAGATGGTTCGGGAGAACTAAAACTCGAATGATGAGTTCCCCAACTTCTTTGCCATAAACGTGGTTTCGCGTGCAGGTTTCCCAGTAGGCTGGCGCATCTGAGATTCGAGTGGCGCAATCATTGTTTCCATATTTAAAATCAAGTAGATAAACGTCAACGAAACCCGCAAGCAGCCTAGCGGTTTCCTCGCTGTAGTAAGCATTGGAGTTCCAGACAACTGGAACATTGACTTCTACTTGCTTGAAAGCTCTCAGCCACTGAGTAAGCCAAGGAGTCGGGTCGCCTCCGACAAGGTTGGCGTTCCTACAGCCCCTTTGGCGGAGACCCTCTATCTCTCGCGCAAGCTGCGAAACCGAGTACACCCTGCCTTGCTCAGCACATTGAGAGATGCGCCAGTTCTGGCAATGAAGACAACGCATCGTACATCCGAGTGTGAATACGGTGCCAGAAGGAACGAGTTCAGGTTCTTCACCCATGTGTTCAAACAAGGCAGATACTGCAATCTCGTCACCGCACCTGCAGTACCCCAGTTGTCCTTCACCTCGATTTACTCGGCATTTCCGAGTGCAGAAGTGGCAGTTTTTCAGAATTCTCTCAGCGATTTCAATCTTCAAATCTAGGAAGGAAAGTGGGGGTTTCTCCAGTTCCTTGAACGTGGAAATGTGGGTGTCAAGTCTGTTTTGAAGTCGGTGGTATTGATTCAGCAGGTCAGAGTGTGTTTTCCAGAGTTTCTCTGTTGAGTCGTCTTTTGCAAAGTCTGCTGGTAGCTGCGAGGCTATCCTGAATTTCGCAGTTCGGTCATTCTGCATAACACCGAAATATCGGTGGAGGCTTCGCCTAGCTCCCTTGTCGTTCAGAACTGCCTTAGCGTCAGGTCTCATGAAGGTCCACATAATGGAAACCGTCGAAGAGATTAGAGAAGCCTGGGTCTACTTCACAAGTGCATTGGCTTGGGTTAAGGATGCTTGAGTTCGCGGTCTTCTGTTCGTTGGAACACATAGCTTTCACATTAGAACAGAGGAAGAGGATAAGAGGCGCCTGTTGGGGTTAAACTGCCTTTTATCGGAATTGCTTGCCCACAGGCTGGACAGCCCATGCTCTTAGTCAATGTCCACCTAACGATCTCGAATCCAAATCGCTTTATCAGTAATTCATTGCAGTTAGGGCAGTAGGTGTTTTCAAGACTGTGTCCTGGCGCATTCCCAAGGTATACGTAGTTTAATCCTACTTTGTCATGGACGATGTTGTGAGCTTCCTCGAGCGCTTTGAGGGTGGTTGCTGATTGCGTGGTCATGTGATAGTCGGGATGAAATCTTAGCAAGTGGAAGGGCGTATCTCGTCCTAGATTTTCATAAACCCATTTTGCCAGGGTTTCCAATCGGTCTACGGAGTCCCCGATTTTTGGAACGATGAGATTGGTGACTTCAATATGTATCTCGTTTCGTTTCATTTCCATCAGAGATTCGAATATTGGTTTGACTGCAGGCACAGAGGAGTACTTCTGGTAGAATTCTGGGTCTGCTGCTCCTTTGAAGTCGACAGTAGCTGCATCAAGGTAGGGAGCGATCTCTTTTACTGCATGGGTTGTCATGTAGCCATTTGTGACGAACGTGTTGAAGAAGCCTACTCCTTTCGCGATTTTTGCGGTTTCATATGCGTATTCGAAGAATACTGTTGGTTCCGTGTAGGTGTAGCTTATGCCATGGCATTGGTTCTCCTGGGTTTTCTTTACGACTTCTTCGGGAGGAAAGGGGTTTCCAGTAACTTCTTTCTGGCTTATTGTCCAGTTGTCACAAAACTGACACCGGAAGTTGCATCCAGCTGCCGCTATTGACATTACGAGGGATCCAGGATGGAAGTGGGATAGTGGTTTCTTGTTTATTGGATCGACGCAGGCTGAGCACGCCTTGGCGTAATTGAGGGAATAAAGCTTCCCGTCTTCATTCTTTCTTACGAGGCAGAATCCCCGTCCTCCTTCGCTGATTTCGCAGTGTCGGGCGCATAGGAAGCAATGCACCTTCATTTCGGGTAGCTGTTCGTAGAGCATTGCTTCACGTTGTGGCATGTCTCAGCCTCACCAATTCCTAGCTTTCTATATTCTTTATAGGTGTTTTCAGAACCCTTAAATATTACCTTTTGGTAATTACCTTTTGGTAACCAAGAAGGACGAGTAACGTATGGCCATCAGACTGATCCTGGTCAAGGGCGATGAAATAGTGATGGAGTTGCCACTTTCGGCAGGGGCTCTATCGAAAGATCTGTTGCAGCGAGAACTCGACCACTTTGAAGAAGAGTTTGACCGATTCACAAAGCTCTTCGATGCCCTCTCACACAGGACAAGGCTTCGAATGATCAAACGACTCTTCGAGGAGGATGACTTGACTCTTGGATTCACTGACTTCATAAAAGAACTCGGACTAAACCCGAAAATCGTGTGGCAGAACACCAAAAAGCTCTGTGATGGCGGCCTTATGAAGAAAGATGATGATGGGAAATACAGTTGCTCCGAGGCGGGAAGAGCCGAATTCCTGATGATCAGTCTCATGTTGAGACAATTGCGCGAACTATTCTGAGAACGGAGGTGAGAAAGATTGAAAGATTACTACAACGCTTTCTTCAAGGACATTGATAAATTCTACGAAAGCCTGACTGAGCGCATGTTTAACCGAATCCGCGATTTCGAAGAGGCGCTCAGAACCGGAGAAATCAAAGGCACCTTGGACGTAAAACCGATCGAGAGACCTGGAGTGAAAGGATATGTCGCCCACGGACAGTTTCAAGTAAGCAACGCTCCCTTCATGATTCCTAAAGGTCAATATGCAGAGAATAGGGATCCCCTCACAGATGTCTTTGATGAAGAGGGAAATATCAAGATCTACATGGAGCTACCAGGCGTAGAGAAAGAGGACATTCAACTGAATGTGATAGAGGACGTTGTTGAGATTAAAGCAAAAGACTTCTTCAAAAGAGTGAGTCTGCCAACGCAGAAGACCGATCCTGAGAAGGCCACGTCGAAATATCGAAATGGCGTACTTGAAATCAATGTTCCGAAGCGCCCAGAGAAGAAAGACGAAAGCACCAGAAAGAAGATCAAGATTGAATAGGAGCCGTCACCGTGGTCGAGATTCTGAACACCGATTACAGCGATTTAATCCACGTGCTGGGAACAGCGCACTTCACCCGACGCAGCCTTATGGAAGCTGTCGAATCAGTAAGAGAGACGCGGCCTACAGACTTGGCGCTAGAACTCGATTTGCGACGGTTCACGTTCCTAGACCTCCGTTGCACTTCCTGCGTGAACCGTCTAACCTGTTCAAGGAGATGTGAATTCATTGGCGCAAGCGATGCAGTAGGCAACCTAGACATGAACATCTGGCTCATAGACATGTCCGAGAGAGAAATCTCAGCTAGAATCGGAAGCAGGTTACCATATGTGAGGTTTCCCCTGTTCTCCTACATAGACCCATTCCGCCATTCAAGGTATTTCAATGAGGAAAAGCTTTGGGAGGAAGGACAAAAACAGGAGGTGCTGAATAGGCATAGAGAGCGATTGCAGATGCTTCGCGCAAGAGCACCACACATATGGAGAGTTCTAATCGATGAACGCAACGCTCTGATGGCTGCTCGACTAGCTTGGATCGCATCTCGAAAATTAACCGAGAAGAATGATGTGCGGATCTTAGCTCTAACAGGAGCAGCACATGTTGATGG
>JAGLZJ010000004.1 GCA_023131555.1 Candidatus Bathyarchaeota archaeon
TCTTCGCCAGCAGTCTGGAAGGTGATAGCTATCGAACTACCGCTTTTTCTCAATAGTCTTTTGAACTCGCTACTTAGATCATCAGCTCCTTTGTCTGCTCTCACTGCAACAATGCAGGTGCCTCTTTCACTTAGAGAAGGCTCTTTTGTAACTTCAAGCGTTTTCTTATTTGTAGCAAGAATGTTTGCATGACCGTATGCAATTATCACTTCACGCTGTCTCAAGGTATCTTCCTGCTTCTTCCACTACCACTGAGTCGGTCTTTTGGCGGTAGCTAAGAGTCATTCAAGCACTTCTATTGAATCCACCTTTCCGTCGCCATCTAAGTCAAAGCCCTGAATAACGGTTGCAAAGCCATCTCCTCCATGGTATTTGCGAAAGATACGTCTCCAGTACCTTGTGAAGGCTATAACGCAGGCTTTTGTGCCTACAGCCTTGTTGCCTGCGAAGACAATGATTCGTTTCTCTGAGTTCCAAGGATTCACTATCTTTGCAATCAATCCAATACTGTCTCCTGTGTAGACGTTGTTTGTTCTTCCAGAGACGAGTCCACCTAACAGAAAACCGTGCTTTGAACGCTCCATGTGGAATCGGATGGGCAGCGATTCGTTAATTTCCTGCGTTATAAGGTTTGTTCCAGGGCCACCAACAAGAATCATGTTTCTTGCCTCTTCCTTTTCAGCCTTCACATCGACATCTAGTTTGATTCCGAACTCCTCAGGAACTCGCGCGTATTGCCCCAAGAAAAACGTGAGGTGGGAGGCATAATGACCATCACGAGCGCTTGTTTTGAACGGACCGTGGG
This sequence comes from Candidatus Bathyarchaeota archaeon, assembly GCA_023131555.1. Lineage (GTDB taxonomy): Archaea > Thermoproteota > Bathyarchaeia > Bathyarchaeales > SOJC01 > JAGLZJ01. The sequence continues at coordinate 806 of JAGLZJ010000004.1, forward strand.
GGGTGGGGCTGCCAACTATAATCCTGCCCTGAAATCTTCCTTGGTCCACAACTGGTCTTAGAAAGGCCTCGACCCTGCTATCGATCAAGGGAAGAGGTACTGTCTGCATCCTCCCGCCAGAGGGTAACTCGATTCCGAACGCTTTAGAGCTAGGTGCGTAGTATTTTGCAGTGGCACCTTTCTTGTCTTCTTCCCTGATTTTAACAATGGCTTCTGCTTCAGAGAGTTTCCTCATGTGATAGTAGACCGTCTGTTCGTGAATGCGAAGTTTTCTAGCGACTTCCAGAGGGTACATTTCTGTGTCGCTGATTTGGAGCAGAATCTTCCATGTTAGCTTGTTCAGGATTAGTTTCAGTTTTTCAGGGTCTTTGTAGATCGCAATCTCCTTGACCTTCCGCTGTGTTCCTTTTCCACTCACTAGATGCTCTCTTTTCATTAGCTTTCTCTCAGGGTGAGATCGACGTGGCATTATAAAGTTTTTTATAGTAGTCAAGAGAGTGAACTATGACACCAAGCATCCTAAGCTTCTTATTTACTACGACCCAAGGAGTAGAGAAGTGGAGTCCTTTGAAAATCTCATTCATTCAGCCGAAGCTTTCTGAAGGACTGCTTGATATGTGTTCAAACGCGTGGCCCCCGCTAGGAATCTTGTATTGTGGGACAGTTTTGGCAAATGAAGGAGTTGAAGTCTCGGTTCTAGATCAAGCAGCAAAGGGCTACTCAACCGAACAAGCAGCAAGCTGGATCAGAAAGGAAGATCCTGATCTACTCGGGCTCTCGGTCTTAGGTAGCTCCTCAAAAGAGGCAGGGAGAATCGCTGAACTCTCAAAGAGAGAGAACCAAGATAGGGTGATTGTCGCAGGCAACTATCAGCCGACATTCAATCCGGAAAGAATGTTGCGGAAATATAACGACCTTGACATAATCGTGAGAGGGGAAGGAGAATACGTGAGTCTCGAACTGGTAAGGTGTCTAGAAAACGCTGGGGACTTGAAGACTATCGATGGAATCACCTTCAAAGACATCACCGGGAAGATAGTTTCTACACCCGATAGACCGCTGATCAAGGACGTTGATATGCTCCCATTTCCCGATCGGCGGCTGGCTGATTGCGAGTATGCTTCAAGAATCTTCGGGGTAAAGACCGCTACCAAGAAATTCACTTCTCTGCTTTCCTCCCGAGGATGTCCCTTCCATTGTACATTCTGTTCATGTCGTAAATTTGCTCAAGGAATTTGGAGACCTCGCTCAATCGCTAACATAATTAACGAAATCGAATACCTTGTCAGTGAAGGATATAGAGAGTTCCTTTTCGTTGATGACAATTTTACATTGAACCCGCGTCGCGTCATCAAATTCTGCAAAGCTTTGAAGAAGAAAAAGCTGAAGGTTGAATGGTTCTGCGATTCAAGGGTAGATAACTGTGGATTTGATACCTTCAGAGAAATGGTCAGAGCAGGATGTAGAGTAGTCTACTTCGGCATCGAAAGCGCCAACCAAAGAATCCTAGACTACTACAGAAAGAGCATTACACCGAAGCAATCAGCAACTGCCACTCGAAATGCGAGAAGAGCAGGAGTAGACATAATTGTTGGATCATTCATTGTTGGGGCTCCTGACGAGAGCAAGCGTGAGATCCGTAATACTCTGGAGTTCGCTCAAAAGATTGACATAGACGTGCCTTCATTCAACATTCTTGGTGTACCTGTCGGTTCACCACTATGGAACGAACTCCTCACGAAAGGATATATTATCGAGGAGAGAGATTGGGAGGAAAATATCCTCGTTCCTCAAGTGTGCCCAACAGCGGTTCCATTCAAGGAGGTAAGTTCCATGATTCTCACTTATTTTAAAAGCTTCTATCTCAAACCCCAGCGCTTAATGTCAGAGGCTGTGAGGACTGTTACGAGCTCCTTCAGATTTGGTCTGCTCTTGAACAATCTGCCAGGGCTAGGGCAGACCCTTAAAACCGTGAAGCAAGGAGTTCAATTCAAATAACGCATGAAACAACTTCATGGACCAATACCCAGTTTAGCCCACAGAAGGGGTTGGTTCGATCCTTTAACTCCTATCAATAAACCTGTAAGATTCACGTTTTACTCCTAAAAATGCTTATAGATGTCTCTTCGCAGTCTTTTCTTAAGACTCTTGAGCAGTGTGCAAAGCAATGTGTGGGATTTTCGGTTGTATATGTAAAGCGGACAACGTGGCACCGTTGATTCATACTGGATTGAAACGTCTCGAATATCGAGGTTATGACTCAGTCGGGGAGGCTACCATTGAAGATGGAAAGCTTTTCGTCAAGAAGGATGCTGGCAAAATTGACGAAGTGCACTTGAAGTGCAACCTTGATGACCTTCCAGGTCGAATTGGCATCGGACACACACGCTGGGCCACACATGGTGCGCCATCCAGTGTCAACGCGCATCCCCAATTCGGCTGTTCAAGCCCACCTCGGTTTGCAGTTGTCCACAATGGAATTATCGAAAATTTCGCTGAACTCAAGAGAGAGTTAGAGGATAACGGGCATGTTTTCAAATCGAAGACGGATACCGAGGTAGTTGCCCATCTAATAGAAGAGTACTTCATTCGAAAGCCTCAACCAGATGAGCGAAGAAACACGGAACCAGCTGGCGTCTCGAAATTTGAGGCGGCGGTGTTCAAGTCACTGAGCCGGCTGGAAGGCTCGTATGCATTAGCCACTATCTCAACACATGAACCAGATAAGATTATTTGCGCCAGGAATGAGAGTCCTCTTGTCTTAGGGATATCTGAAAAGGGGCGATTCTTTGCTTCAGACGTACCAGCGTTTCTTCCACTAACTAAAAGCGCTATCTTCATGAGAAATGGAGAATTAGCAGTCCTGAAAAGAACGTCTTTTACTATCAGAAGGCTCAGTGATCGACGCATCATCTCACGTGAACCGAAGCTTCTTGACTGGACACCTGAGATGGCTGAGAAGAAAGGATACCCTCATTTCATGTTGAAAGAAATCCATGAACAACCAGAATCGCTTCGCAACACATTACGTCTGCAGGACAAGTATCTGAATTTATTGACGACTTTTCTTGACAGAGCCCATGAAGTGATAATGGTTGCCTGCGGGACATCATATCACGCCTGTCTTGCGGCTTCCTACATGTTCTCGAAAATCTCATATTTGGCTACACACCCTGTGATCGCGTCAGAATTCAGTGAGCAACATTCAAAATCAGCAAACATAGATAGTACCATCCTTGCAGTGAGCCAGTCTGGCGAAACTGCAGATACACTCGCTGCCGTAGAGACAGCTAGGCAAAGAGCTGCAACGATTCTGGGTTTGACTAATGTTGTTGGATCAACCCTAACTCGAGTTTCAAGGGTATACGTAGTCCAGCAGTCAGGTCCAGAGATCGGAGTGGCTGCAACCAAGACATTCACCTCTCAGCTTTCGGTTCTCTCTCAACTAGCCACTCAACTCGCTAAGAAGAGGGGAAAAATCTCCACCGAGGAGATCGACTTGCTAGAAGAGAAGATCAAGTTGATCCCTGAAATGGTTGAACAGACAATAACATCTCAGGAGAGCAAGATCAGTTCGCTAGCTAGGAAATTCCGGGATGAGAAATGCTTCTTCTTCCTTGGCAGAGGAATAAGTGTAGCAACTGCTTTGGAAGCAAGACTCAAGCTAATGGAGCTTGCATACGTGCCGTCAATCGCCTTCCCAGCAGGCGAAAGCAAACATGGACCAATCAGCCTCATTCAGCCAGGATTTCCAGTATTCTTCATTTGTCCCCCGGGTGAGACGAGAAAGACCTTAATGGGCAACATTTCAGAGATGAAAGCAAGAGAAGCGAATATTATTGCAGTCTGTGAGGAAGGAGATGAAGAAATTATCCAACTTGCCGATGATTATGTTGAGGTTCCTCGAGGAATTCCCGAAGTATTATCACCAATAACCTACGTTGTGCCACTCCAGATCTTTGCATATCGCATGGCAACTGAGAAAGGATACAATCCGGATATGCCTCGAAACCTCGCGAAATCAGTGACCGTGAGATAGCTCCCCTTTGTAAGCCATAATTCTTTAGAGAAGCCGTTCTAATTAGTTAGCGACTCTGTTATGATACAGAAAGACGTTGATCAATGGAATCAACTCATAGATCATCTATCAGAGAGAGGAGTCCTCAAAACTCTTCATATCATCCAAGCTATGAGGAAAGTACCGCGAGGACTTTTCATCCCCAAGCAGTCTATCGAATACGCTTCGATGGACGCTCCGTTACCAATAGGAATGGGGCAAACCGTCAGCGCGCCACACATGGTCGCGATCATGAATGAAGCCCTAGACTTGAGAGTCGGACACAGCGTTCTGGAGATAGGCGCAGGTTGCGGCTGGCACGCTGCAACCATAGGGGAAATTGTTGCTCCCAAGGAAGCCCCTAGGTCAGAGCGAGGGCATGTCTACACTATGGAGATCGTTGCTGAGTTAGCTGGACGTGCTAGAGAAAACATAATGCGTCAGGGATTCGGTGACCGCGTTACTGTAATCAACGACGACGGATCCGCGGGTTACCCTGAGAAAAGCCCCTATGAACGGATTCTGATGACTGCGGCAGCCCCTAAGATCCCTCCACCGTTCCTTGAGCAGCTCAAAGTGGGGGGGATATTGATAGCTCCCGTAGGAAACATCCATCTCTTCCAGTCTTTAATTCGAGTGACCAAGAAAAGCGATGGAAACGTGACTGAGGAAAACTTGGGCGGCGTTGCCTTTGTGCCTCTGACTGGAGAGTTTGGGCATAAGATCAAATAACTTCAGAAAAATGTGTCAAGAGTCGTCTTCGATCTGGATTCTTCTATACCCTTCTCCAATTTCCCCAATGCTCGTCTTACTCGTTCTTCAGTGAAGTCCCGTTCTTTGCAGAGGAAATCGATTGAAGCTTCAATGTCAGGTTTGCTCCATTTTAAATTGTAACTCGAAGTAACCTTTGGATGCAGAAAAATAGTTCGTATCTGCGCGAAGTCGAATTTTGGAGAATTGCCGACCAAGGATTCCAGAAGCGAATCAGTTAATTCGCCATGTTCTCTGATTAAATCGAGAGCTTTCTTTGGACCAACACCCTTAACGCCTTCAGGATTGTAGTCTGTACCGACAAGTATTCCCACATCAACCATCTGCTTATGAGAGATGTGAAGCTCATTCAAAGTCTTGTTAAGCATGACGATTTCAGGCAGAACATCAACGTAAATCTGTTTCCGAGGTAGTTTGCGTCTGCCACTGATCGTCAGGTTTCGGACAAGCCTTGGTGCCCCAAAGAGCAGAGAATCATAGTCTTGGCTACCGCAGAAATCTGTGCTGCCTCTCTTCGTCATGAACGCTGCTTGGGCTTCTCCTTCGCCAGGTGCTTGAATCCAAGGAATGCCCATGAGTGTTAAGAGTTGCTTGCTATCTTGATCCATGTAGTCCCTAAGACGCGAGGTCGCTTGGGCATAGATAAAAGCCTCTCCGGTTTCACCTCTCGCTAGCGCGGCTTCATATTTGCGAGTTGCTTCTTTTCGGGTCTTCACACGCCGCTTGATCTCTCGATTTTTCAGGGAGGGAGGTTTCCCGTCGAAAACATATGCCACACGGATACTCATCTCGGCAAGTCTTGAAGTCCGGTAAAGCAAGCCGCTCAGATGGCTGGTTACTCTGCCTATCTTGTCTTTTAATGGAGTACCGTTTGCCTGACGTATAATCGAAAGAAACTGATAGAGAGAATTGTAAGCATCGATTGCTACTGATTTTCCTGCAAGACTGGGTAAATCGACTTCTATCTTCGTAACCAGGGGCTTAAGGTTGACCCCCAAACATTAACCTCCGAAAGACTCAAGACATAGGTAAATAAGAGCTTTTATGTAGTAACTAAAGTGTACAGTAACCGAGGGCGTCATAGAAAAGGTTTTTAGTCAAGCTTCCAGATTCTTGTCAAACGAGTAACATCTATCTGAGGTGAATGAATTGTCTATATTTGCGGCACCAGGAGCCTACGATAGGGCAATAACTGTATTCTCTCCTGACGGTCGCCTGTTTCAAGTAGAGTATGCTCTGGAAACGGTTAATCGCGGAGCAACAATATTGGGAATTGTTTCTTCAGAGGGAATTGTCCTCGGAGCAGAAGAAAAAATCGAATCAAAACTGCAAGACTCAAGCTTCACTTGGAAGATCTTCGGGGTGGATCAGCACATAGGTGCAGCGGTGGTCGGTTTAGGGTCTGACGCACGCATTCTAATTGATCAAGCTCGGGTGTTCTGTCAAAGCAACAGACTGATGTACGATGAATCCATTGACATTGAAATTATTTCAAAGCGCATTGGAGACATAAAGCAACTTTACACTCAGCACGCTGGCGTTCGACCCTTCGGGGTTTCAATAATCTTCGGAGGCGTAGATAAAAGCGGTGGTCGAATCTTCTCGACAGATCCCAGTGGAACCTACCGAGCCTACAAAGCAGTAGCTGTAGGTGTGGGAAGAGAAACTGTTGAAGGCATTCTAAAGGATGAATACCGAGAAGACCTAAACCTCGAAGAGGCAAAGAAACTTGCAGTCAAGTGTCTAAAGAAAGCGCTTCAAGCAAGAGAAGAGCAACTCAGGGTCAAGATCAGCACCGTACCAACAGCTACAAGAACATACGAGATTGTTCCCTCTGAAGAAGTAGAGAAGCACCTACAAGCTGTAGAGTAAGAGTGAATCAGTAGATGGGAGATGGATACACCGTTGCCCGAATAACCCGCAACGGTGAAAAATTTGAAATCTTAGTCAAACCTGAACCCGCACTCGACTTCACGATGGGAAGAGCCGTGCCATTATCTAAAATTCTTGTAGCAGAAACCGTCTATACTGACGCAAATAAGGGAACTAAAGCTGCCGAAGACAAACTAAAGACTGCTTTCAGCACATTGAACACCACTGAAATAGCGGAGATAATCCTTAGAAAAGGAACGTTACAGCTCACAAGTAACCAAAGAAGAAAACTAACCGAAGAAAAGAGAAAGCAGATAATTGCCTTTATAACCCGCCAAGCGGTTGACCCCAAGACCAACCTTCCTCATCCACCGCTTCGAATCGAGAAAGCTATGGAGGAAGTCAAGTACTCTATCGACCCCTTTAAAAGCACGGAGGAACAAGCAAAAGAGATAATTAAATTGCTACGCCCCGTTCTACCAATCAAAATGGAACAGATTAAAGTCGAGATATGGATCTCAACTGAATACGCCGCTAAAGCCTATGGAACAATCAAGGGCTATGGCACAATTAAGAGGGAAGAGTGGCGCCCAGACGGATCATGGAGATCCACAGTGGAGATGCCTGCAGGGCTCTACGGACCATTTCTAGACAAAATCGGCAACCTCACGAAAGGAAGTGCTGAAGTCAAGATCATATAGTGGATTTGAAGAAAATGCCAACCTTTTTCGAAAGACGACAACTAGTTGCCCCCGGTGACCTGCTAGCTGAAGGCAACTATTTTGCAGGCGAAAACACATTCAAAAACGAAGAAAAAGTGTACTCAACCAGCATTGGACTAGTTGAATTTCAGGAACGAAGAGTCTTCGTGGTTGCCTTAAAAGCTTTCTACGTACCAAGGGTGGAAGACATCGTAATTGGCGGAGTAATCGATGTGACAATCGGCGGATGGATCGTGGACATAAACTCCCCCTACCCAGCCCTCTTACGGGCCTCAGACGTCATGGAAAGATCCTATCGCCCCCAAAGGAACAATCTGACATCTATTTTCGATATAGGCGATATCTTAATAGCAAAGATTGTGTCCTATGACAGAACCCGAGACCCTTTACTAACAGTCAGAGAGTCCGATCTGGGAAAGGTAACTCGTGGACAGATAGTGGAGATAGTTCCTTCGAAGATTCCACGATTAATTGGGAAGAAAGGATCAATGATAACTACAATAAAGAGTGAAACAGGATGCCATATTGTAATAGGCCAGAACGGAAGAGTGCTTGTGAGCGGCAAAACCGTAGAAAATGAGCAACTCGCTATCATGGCCATCCAGAAGGTTGAGGAAGAATCGCACACAAGCGGCCTGACAAATCGTGTAGCTGAATTACTTAAAGAAAGGAGCGGACGATAAGAAAATGTCAAATGAAACATTGATAAATAAAGATGGGCTTCGAATCGACGGCAGGAAATTACATGAGCTAAGACCGACAAAAATCGAAGTCGGTGTTCTGAGCAACGCAGACGGCTCAGCCTACATAGAACAAGGGAAAAACAAGATTCTAGCCGGCATCTATGGACCAAAAGAAGTACATCCAAAGCACCTTGAACGCCCTGATCGCGCAATTCTTCGATGCCGCTATCATATGGCCCCATTTTCCGTAGATGAAAGGAAGTCTCCAGCACCATCCAGAAGGGAGATTGAAATCTCAAAAGTAATCCGAGAAGCTTTAGAACCAGCAGTCTTCCTCGAATACTACCCAAGGACTGCGATAGATCTATTTATAGAAGTTCTACAGGCGCACGGAGGGACAAGATGTGCAAGCCTAACTGTGGCTTCACTAGCTTTAGCCGACGGAGGAATTCCAATGCGGGATCTAACAGCGGCCTGCGCCTCAGGAAAAGTAGATGGAAAGCTTGTACTGGATTTGAACGACATTGAAGACAAGAAGGGCGAAGCAGACGTTCCGCTCGCATACATGCCCAACCTAGATGTCATAACCCTTCTTCAAATGGATGGCCAGCTGACAATAGAGGAATTCACGGAGGCCATCAATCTTTCCCTAGAAGGCTGTAAACAACTCCATGTTTTACAGAAGGAAGCTCTAAAGTCCAAGTATATCTCAGTGAGAGAGGGAGTGAAAGAGTAATGTCAATGGTCACCCGCATTCAGCAACAGCAGATCGCGCAACTCATGAGCAAAGGCAAAAGAATCGATGGCAGAGGACTGGAAGATTATCGAGATATCAAAGTTGAGATGGGAGTGATTGAGAAGGCTGAGGGGTCAGCCCGCGTCTTTCTTGGAAGAACCGAAGTCTTAGTTGGCGTGAAGATTGAAGTCGGCAGACCATTCCCAGACACACCCGATGCAGGAGTTCTGACAGTTAACGTTGAACTAGTGCCTCTCGCATCTCCGCGGTTTGAACCGGGACCACCAAAAGAAGAAGCCATCGAATTGGCAAGAGTCGTTGACAGAGGAATAAGAGAATCAAAGGTAATAAAAACGGAAGAGCTGTGTCTGATCAAGGGCAAGAAAGTGCTCATCGTGTTCGTTGATGTTTACGTCTTGAATCATGACGGAAACCTCATTGATGCCTCAGCAATAGCAGCACTAGCAGCTCTGATGAACACAAAGGTAGCAAATTATGAAGTTAGTGAAGAAGAAATCCAAGTGAAACCAGGCTACAATCAGCTACCGATTCAGAACTATCCCATCGCAGTAACATTCGCAAAGATCAATGATAAACTTGTAGTTGATCCTGGACTGAAGGAAGAGCAGGCGATGGACACCAGGATAACGATCACCATTGAGAAAGAGGGAAAAATCTGTGCCATCCAGAAAGCAGGAGGAGGTCTGCTCACTACAGATCAGATTGTGGAGGCTGCGAAACTGGCGAAAAAGAAGGCGACAGAGATACGAAAATTAGTGGTTAAAGAGTGATGGGGAAAACAAAAAAGATCGGATTAGGCGGAGGCTTGAGCGTACGATACGGAGCAACTCTGAGGAAGAGATACGTCGATGTCGTTTCGGAAGCAAGGAGACTTCACAGATGCCCTCAATGCAATTCACTCACGGTCTCACGTAAAAGTGTTGGAGTCTGGATCTGCAGGAAGTGTAGTTTTACCTTTGCAGGAGGAGCTTACACACCTGTGACGAAACTGGGGACGACAGCAAGACGTACAGCGAGAGGAATCTCATAGAGCTCTATATGTACTACGTCTACTAAGTCCGTCCTTTCTCCCGCTCTACGAGTTCTACACGTCTTTTTCCCCTAGTCAGAGCGGTAACCCGGATTAATCCCTGCACTTCTAAGCGAAGGAGCTCCGTGTTTAGAGCAGCGAACCCAATCTCCTGAGATTCTTTGACCATGTTATACAGATCCGCATCAGTCATTGCCCCTTTGCGCTGAAGAATCTCTAGAAGGGATGTTCTCAGTGGATGAGGTCGCCAAGTTTTTGTGACCACTTCATGCCACCGGAGTTGCGGGCTTCTTGAATTTTCTTGCCTGCGTTAGGAAGCTTTTGTACCATGTTTCCATATCAGGGGTCACTGTTGGACCGATCTTCTTTGCGGCTTCTCGGAAGTCAGTGGCGTCTACAATTTCTGATTTGATGTCTCTTCTCAGTGCGTTCAATGCAGCTTCGCGGCACAGTGCTTGAATATCTGCACCACTGTAGCCTTTCAGCGTTTTCGCCAGTTGCTCTACGGAAACGTCTTCTGTCAAGGGCATTTTTTCTGTGTAGAGTTTGAAGATCTCAACGCGGGCTTTTTCGCCAGGTTCTGGAACGTATATTAGTCTGTCGAAGCGTCCTGGTCGGAGCACGGCACGATCTATTAAGTCCGGTCGGTTTGTTGCCGCAACGATCACAACGTCTTCCAGGGCGATGACGCCGTCCATTTCTGTCAAAAGCTGACTGATCACGCGCTCGTTTACCCCGCTGTTCGAGTATCCAAGACCTCTTCTAGGTACAAGGGAATCGAACTCGTCGAAGAATACTACTGTGGGTGCAGCCATCCTTGCCTTCCGGAAGACCTCCCTAATAGCCTTCTCGGATTCCCCCACCCATTTGCTGAAGACTTCAGGGCCCTTTATGGTGATGAAGTTTGCTTCGCTTTCTGTTGCCACCGCACATGCAAGCATAGTCTTACCACAGCCGGGTGGCCCATAAAGGAGAATCCCCTTCGGAGGTTTTATCCCTAGTCTGGTGAACACGTCGGGGTTCTTGATCGGCCAATCGACTGCCTCAATCAGCTCCTGTTTTGCCTTGTCCAATCCGCCTATGTCGCTCCATTTGACAGTGGGGGTCTCAATGTATACTTCTCGCATGGCCGTAGGAGTGATTTCCTTGAATGCATTGAGGAAGTCTTCCATCCGTACGTCCATCATTTCCAGAACTTTCGGTGGGATATGCTCTTCTTCTAAGCTTATCTCAGGTAGATATCGCCGAAGTGATTTCATCGCAGTTTCTCTACACAAGGCTTGAAGATCTGCACCTGTGTATCCATGGGTTGTAGCCGTCAGTTTCTTCAAGTCAACGTCTTCTGCTAAAGGCATACCACGTGTATGAATCTGAAGAGTTTCATGGCGTGCTTGTTTATCAGGAACTCCAATCTCGATCTCTCGATCAAAGCGACCTGGTCTTCGAAGTGCTGGGTCAAGGGCGCCCTCTCGATTTGTTGCCCCTATTACTATAACATTTCCTCTTCCACTCAAACCATCCATGAGAGCCAGCAGTTGGGCAACAACTCTTCGTTCAACCTCACCTGTGACTTCCTCTCTCTTCGGCGCGATTGCATCAAGTTCATCAATGAAGATAATGCTTGGAGAGTTTTGTTGGGCTTGTTGAAATATCTCTCTCAGCCTAGCTTCAGATTCTCCATAAAATTTACTCATGATCTCTGGACCGTTTATTGAGAAGAAGTTGGCTTCTGACTCATTGGCCACTGCCCTTGCGAGAAGAGTCTTTCCGCAACCAGGAGGACCGTGAAGAAGAACTCCCTTCGGGGGCTCGATTCCTAAGCGTTGGAAAAGCTCAGGATGACGAAGAGGCAGTTCCACCATTTCTCTTACTCTTTGCATCTCTTCGTGGAGACCACCAATGTCTTCGTAGGTAGTGCGTGGCATTCCTCGAACCTCTGGAGCGGGTTCGTTAAGGATCTGAAGGTGTGTGTCTTTGACAATGCGAACTATACCATGGGGGCGACTTTTTGTTACCGTGAAGGGGATAGCGTGACCGAGCATCATAACAAGTGTCGTGTCTCCTTCGACAAAAGTACGTTCCATGAGGCGGTTCTTCACGAAATTCATGAAGTCCTCGTCGACGTTAAGGCGCATGTCAACTGGCGCTAGAACCACGTTTGAAGCGGTTTTCACAGTAGCCGGCTTCAACACAACATATTCGTTAATGGCTACACGGGCGTTCTTTCTGGTGAAACCATCTATGCGTATTAGTCCTTGGTTCTGATCCTCACTGTAGGCTGGCCATGCGATAGCACTAGTAGTCCGTTTTCCCGCGATTTCTATGACATCTCCAGCACTTATGCTCAGCTTCTGCATGGTTGCTTGATCTAACCGAGCAATGCCACGTCCTACATCCCTCTGCTTTGCATCTCCAGCTCTGAGCTGAATCTCGTCCATTACTACTCAACCTATTGTTATCTTAATTGAACTGAATCTTACGAAGTCGAGAAGACCCGTGTCACTTATAAATGTTACAAACTGCGAGCGCCAGAAGTCAACTGACTCTTCTTACCATGAGTGTCTGTATTCGGCTGACTGAAGGTAGACCCTCTATACGTTGCTCCAATTCATCCAAGAGACCAGTCGCGTCCTCTGGCATCTTAATGTGTGCAATCATGGCGCTGAGTCCAAAGGCAATAGGTTCAGTCTGATAGTCCGCGAAGACCTCTACCTTTGTAGGGAGATTCTGACCTATTTGCTTAAGTAACTCATCAAAGTCAACGTCTACTTCTTTTGGCAGTATCTTATAGCTGATAACCACGTTCGCCATCTTTACGGCCCCCTGAACCCGCACTTCGGGCATTTATATTCGCGTCCAAACTGACGGCATTTCTGACATCTCCAAATAACGATCTCGCCACAGTTTGGGCAGTTACACCTCAACGATTCAGTTCCCGGAGGGATTGTGCGGTTACAGCTGGTACATATTGGCGTAGAGACATCGCCACTTTCTCTTGAAGAGGAGTTCATCATCAATTTTCCTTTGAAGTATTGGCTTGAATATCACATGGTAGCATATTATCTTTACGTCAGAAGCTCAAGCGTAGTTGATAACGTTATCCAATAAAACGGAGAATACTGCGCGGAGAGAATACTTTGAGTCTTACTTTAGGTAAGAGTGCTCCCAGTTTGGGAACCAAGCCTGCAGCATCTGTTCCAAGTTTACACGTGAGAACATGCTCCAGAAGAGTTATGGGCTTCACGTTTATCACATCACGATGTAACTTCTGTCTTCGGATTGCTCTCTGAAGATTTTTCTCCAGCGTTCCGAAGACTAGAAGACGATCAACACTGGACTTAATCCAGTCATTGTAAATCGATGTCTGTTTTTCAGTTAATTTCACTTCACATCGCTGTGTGTGCGAATTCGCAGCCACAATCCGAACTTCTAGGGGAAAATCCTCAACAAGCCCAAAAAGAGAAGTAATCCGCTTGAGAGCAAACTTTCTTCCATCTACTAAGCTTGTCTGCAGCCTCCGCAGAGGGATAAAGGCACTTATCATTTCTGACGGTCCCATACCAATGACAACAACAGTCTCTGTCTTGCTCGAAGCAGGCGATGTGACTTTGCCGTTGCAGATGGAGAATTGATGAAGTCCTGTCCAGTCGGTGATGGTTGGTGAGTAAACTCTCTCCTTCAAGAAGTTGGCTGCGACGGCCTCGTCTTCCCCAGTCACCTCAACTTTCACCCAGCCACCCTTCAAGATAGTGATGTTTCCGACTTCAACTTCAAGCCCTCTACAGATTTCGTTTAAGCATCCCCCGAATCTTCTTTTGGAGACCTGTCCATAGATTCTTTGAAGAAAGACGACTTCAATCATCTAGAAGACCCTTCTGACGTGGAAGCGCAGAGAATGTCCTTGTGCATGCACAATAGGAGTCTGACTGAACCTTCGGACGTCGTTCTATCCTGAATGAACCGTTCTAGGGCAACAGCAAAGGTCACACGCCTGGAACCAGCGATTAGCTTATCGGCGTATGCAACAATCTTCTCCTCAAGGGTATCCGGAACGTAGTCTTTTACAGGCCAACCGAGTTTCTCAGCCTCCTCCGAGGTTATTCCGCTGCCAACATGGCGCTCTATGATGGAGACGACTGAAGGAGACAGGTTCAGTTCTTCTGCGAGGTAGGCGCCGAGTAACCCGTGGTCCACTATGTGTGTTCTGGCTCGTCCGATATCATGTAGCAGAGCTCCGATTCGCACAAGTCGAACATCAACTTTCTTACTCTTTCGATCGCATGCTTCAGCTATTTCTACTGCAAGGTCTGCAACTGCTTTGCAGTGATTTACAACATCCTGTGCGCAGCCAGCTTGGTTTAAAAGCTTCAGAGCTTCCCGCTCAGAGGGCAGCTGACTCTTCACCCAATTCCTTCCTTAATTGGGTTACTTTTTCTGATAGAACCTCGACGACCTCTCTATTGTCGAAGTGGTTCATTGGCTTGTCACAGGTAGGGCATTTGAAGAGAGTCTCTACCGCTTCTTCAAAGGGAGTTCTTTTACATCCTGGTGTTCCGCAGTAGTAAAAGTCATGGTTGTTTTCGTAGCTGAGGCGTGTATTCAACTTGCCCAAAACATTCCTCTTTTGACCCAAGATGAAACCTTCAACTTGGTCAGGCTGAAGCTTCCAATGAAATATGAACCAACCGGTTTCTTGATCCCTTGACCGCCTTAATGAGACTATGGAATGATCGTAAAGCTTGTACAGGATCTTTCGGACGAAGTTGAGTCGGATTCCCGTCTCATTTGCTATCTGATCATCCGTTATCTCACCAGCATCTTTCAGGGTAAGGATAATCTCGACCGCGTCTTCTTCGCCCAATGTTTCTGCGACTTTAACTAATGTTTCGTCGTTTACCATTGCCACTGAGAACCTCTATCTCTGATATATAAGTGTAAAAATATGCATTAATCTTTTTTTAGGAGTCTGGTTCTAGGGGTTCGAATGCCTGATGGTTCTTTTTCCATGTTTCTGCGGAATGATCTCAATCTTTGCGTTCTCAAACGTCTTTGAGAGTGCCTGACCTTCAAAAAAACGATCGAGGAAAACAGCTAGACTTGAACATTCTGAATGTGGTTGGTTTCCAACCGCCACGTTGTAGTCTGTGACCTCTCGGGAGAAGAACTCGTCTGGAACTTTCTGGCTGCCCACAATTACAATTATGTCTTTTTGGAGTGATCGAATCCTTTCCATGACATTGCTTTCCTGTATATTTTCCCCGTAGGCAGTGAGTTGAACTACCGTCCGTCCTTTCGCTTTCCAATCTTCGATTACTGATCGCCAAGGAACACCCATTTTCAGAAAGAAAGAACCGCCCCAGTCACTGACAAGTTTATTGATTGTTTGCTCTAGTTTCTTGTCTTTCACGTCTGCAAGCACTAGTCCAGAGGCGTTGAAGGCTCTTGCAGTTAGTGCAACGTGTGTTGTCAACCGTTCGTCTCTTCGTCGGTGACCCCATCTGAGTACGACAACTTTGGTCAGCTTTAACCCTCATTACAGCTTGACACCGCTAGAAGAGTGCCTTCTAATTGCTTAGCGCGACCTATGATTTTGTCGGCTATTATGGGTGGTGCGTCAAATTCTATTCTGGCACAGCTGCTTGTATATTCCAGTTTCTTCACTTTGGAAATGTCGAAGACCCATGAAAGAAAGGAGTGAACCTTGTTCGTGATGGGGACGGTAATGACCACGTGGTTTTGTGTGTTCAGGATTCTCCACAACTCTTGTTTTAAGGTCTCGATGTTATCGCCTCTTAGGGCGGATATTGTAATGATTCTGGCGTTAGTGGATTTCAGATGTATGAGCCTTCTCCGGATCTCGTTTTCTGAGATCAAATCAATTTTATTTAGAGCGATCAATAGTGGAATTCCGTGAGCTCCAATGGTGCGAAGGGTGTCAAGGCTGACTGTAAGTTTTCTCTGCATTTCCTTCAAGGGGTCACTAGCATCCACAATGAGAAGTATAACGTCGGAGAAAATAGTTTCTTCAAGAGTCGCCTGAAAGGCTTCAATTAAAGTTATTGGCAGGCGATCAATAAATCCAACAGTGTCAGTCAGTAGAACTTGGTTTCCCGTCAAGCTGATGGCTCGAGTTGTGGTGGAAAGCGTCGTGAATAGTCCTAAATTGGTTGGTTGAGCCTCTTCTGACAATGTGTTGAAGAGAGTGCTTTTTCCTGCATAAGTGTACCCAGCGAGAGAAACTGCTGAAAAACCGCGTTTATGACGCTGTTTTCTATGCAGGATTCTTCTACCTCGAATTCTGTAAAGCTTCTTGCGTATTGTGTGAACTTGCCGCTGTATCGCTAGCTTATACACGTCAACCTCATAAACCCCGAGCCCCCCGAACCCTGGTTGCTCTTCCATTCTTGCGAGCCTGACTTTCTCCTTCGCGTGGGCCAACTCATATCGGAGCCTTGCGAGTTGGATTTGAAGCTTTGCTTCAGCTGTAGAAGCACGACTGGCGAAAATCTCTAGAATGAGGCTAAAACGGTCGATTATCTGAACACCAGTCTCCTTGGCCAGATTGTAGGCTTGGACTGGCTTCACAGTGTTATCAAAAATGATTCTTTCAGCCTTTTTGTCTTTTACTGACTGTGCAAGTGACTTCACTTTTCCCCTTCCGATCTGGAAGCGAGGATCCGCCCTGCGTATCTGCTCCACGACTTCGACTACTTCATAACCAGCTGCTTTAGCTAGGGTCTCAAGCTCATTCAACGTATTCGGTTCATGACGCAACCGTCTTTGCACCAGTATCGCTCTTGCTATGTGGCAGCCTCCTCGGTGTCTTTCGTACGTTTCACATAATCTTCAAGGGTTAGACCCTTAAGGGGTGAGGGTCTGGATTTAAGGTTCTGAGGAACTTCAACTGCGCTGATAGGCTCAAGAAGCTTTATCTTCAGAGCATATTGAAGCTTTCCAGCAAGCTTGTTGTCTGGTCTCATTTTCTGGGCTTCCAGTTTCTTTAGTACTGATGTTTTCTCATTTATCCTTCTGCCGAGTTCGTCATGGTCCAGTCCTGCAGCTTCTCGAGCCTCACGAATGAGTTTACCGAAACCTTTGACAAGTTCAAGAGTTGGCTCCAGAGAAGGTTTGGGTCCATGGGTGATGCGCTTGGGTGCACGCATAGAGCTTGTTTGTGTTTTGCTGCTTCGTCTGGATTGCATTGATCTTACGGTCGTTCGAGTTGTCACTCTTGAACCGAGTGCTGAGCACTTTCTGCAGACTGTGAGTCTTGCACCCTCTATAGTAGCATTAAGAGGTTTTCCAAGTATTTTCGATCCGCAGACTTCGCACATCAAGACTCGTCGCCAAGAACTAGTGAATTATGAACAAGTTATTAAACTAGTTTCGGCACGCATACTTTTTAACAGTGTCTGCATCTACATCAGAATAATGAAGGACGGTTCCCTCTATCGAATCCGTTCAATTGCTGACTACCAATTTGGACGAGGAGTAGGGAAGGTTCTGTTTCCTAAAGGTGTAGATATTCGATTCTCAACGCGGACTCAGAGAATACGGTGGGTTCTCTACAACAGCAAGTCGCTAGTCACTTTGCGCGCAACTGACGGTCTATTCTCACTGACGTTGGAGGGAGTTCGACGTCTAAATCGAGTTCGTCCTAGAAGATACTGGATCGAGGTCCAGGATGATGTAGCGCAGTTCATTGCCAGTGGCAGAAGCCTCTTCGCCAAACACGTTGTAGCTTGTGATAGTGAAATCAGACCGGGAGATGAGGTATTCGTTGTTGACAGCCTGCAAAATATCTTGGCGGTCGGTAAAGCGGTTCTTACAGGAGAGGAGATGGTGGAGTTTTCGCATGGCGTCGCGGCTAGGATCAGACACGGGGTTTCCGAAGAAATGAAGAGAGTTAAAAGTGATGCGCCCAAGAATGACGGGGGTTAATTAATTGCCTAAACGGATCAGTCCTCGAGAAACGAAAAGGCTAATGAAACGGATGGGTTTGAGTCTAGACGCAATGCCCGAAGTTCGCCAAGTCGTATTCAAGACAGATTCGAAGGAGATTCTTATAGAGGATCCAGAAGTCGCGGTTCTTGACCTCAAAGGGCAACGAGTCTTTCAAGTCACTGGAGGAAAAGCCACTGAAAGAAAACTGAAGGATGACATGGAGAAAGTGGCGATTCCAGAAGCAGACATCAGACTCGTAGCGGATCAGACCGGAAGAGACGTAGAAGAAGCGAGAGCTGCGCTTGAAGAAAGCCAAGGAGATCTGGCAAAAGCAATCCTTCTTCTGCAGACTAAATGAACTAGAATTGCCTCAGGATCTCCTGTCGTTCCATAATATGACTGCAGTAGTGGCATCTCACTACCAATGGGTCCTCTTTCATGACGTAGAATTTCGGCTGAATTGGCTCA
>JAGLZJ010000040.1 GCA_023131555.1 Candidatus Bathyarchaeota archaeon
GTTCATTTGGTCATTGATGAAACTGAAGAAATCTGTGATCTTCTCAGGTTTCCACATTGTCTTTTCACTTAGGCTGTAAAACGAGTAAGGTGTGTGTCGGCCTGAGACGCCGTCTGGTGAGACTTCCATCCCATGGTCGCTGACGATAATCAACAGGCAGTCTTTAGGCAACTTGAAACGAATGTTGTATGCTAGCATGTTCAGTCGCCGGTACAGGCTCTTCATCTTTGAAGTTCTGGTCATGAAAACGTGCCCCATCTGATCGGCTAACGGAATCCATGTCATTAACAGATTCCAGTCTTCAGCTAGCCGTCTTGATGTTTCTTGGATCATGAGTTCACTACTGTTCAGAACATGGTCTTCAAAGGCTTGTAGGTCTCCATCAAATATCCTTTCTGTGTAGTTGAACAACCACTCGAGGTTAAGATTGTACATAGGGACGTTAACTGCTACGCGCTTCTTCCCCAAGTCAAAGATCGTTGTGCCTTTGAGCATTTCTTTTCCAGCAGGCTTCTTTCGGAGTCTGAGCAGTCTGAGGGCGGGGATGAATATTTTCTTGCCGAAGGTCTTTCTAACTGTGTCGCTTCCCCTGACTCTTTTTATGGGCGTATTCCACCTTATCCACTCTGCAAACCTCGGATAGACTTTCCAGTTGTCTATGTCTTGAACGATGCCTGTGATGAATGAACCCCAGACTTGAGGAGACAAGGGTTCACCATGTCTTCT
Source organism: Candidatus Bathyarchaeota archaeon (assembly GCA_023131555.1). Taxonomy (GTDB): domain Archaea; phylum Thermoproteota; class Bathyarchaeia; order Bathyarchaeales; family SOJC01; genus JAGLZJ01. The sequence goes on from JAGLZJ010000040.1 coordinate 727, forward strand.
ATTGATGATTGACAGGAATCTCCCACACTGTTTCTGTTTCAGATGCTTCAGATTCCATCTGTGAACTAGCTCAAAGGACAGTCCGTCTAGAGCTAAGATGCAGACTTTCACCAAGACCACATTGCTTCCTTTGAAGATATTTGTCACTCGTCTTCTCTTCATAGTCCGAGCAGAATATTATTTGTTATGCGTGTAGCATAGATCGGCAAAAATTCAAAAGGAACGCATACATATCTCTAACCGTTACGGTGCAGAAGATGCCGATCTCAGGAAAGATGTACGTTTGGGGAGAGAAGGCGCAGAATGCTCCTGAAGAATCCGGGGTCTACGCCCTTTATGATGAGAACAGTCATCTGATTTTCCTTGGAAAGACTGAGAATCTTCAGACAGAGTTCAGACACTACTTAGAGACTGAATTCGGAGACGATCCTCGCAAGCAGAAGACAAGGTACTACATGCGGGAATATACTCCACAGCATAATGAGCGAGTGAGAGATCTACTGGAGGAATACAGAGAAGTGCATGGAAGTTTTCCTCCGTGCAACGAAGTATCCCCTTCAACAACCAAGAACGCAAGACACGAATCTGGATTCCACTTCTATGAAGGTCTAGGCAAACCCCTTGGTGAAGTCGCCCTGAATCTAGACGAATTTAAAGATAAGCTGCTGAATATTCCTGCTGCCTCTGTAGAATTTCATCAGACTAGGGGCGACTTTGCAAACTGGGTCGCTGATGTTATTGAGAATCCTCAACTAGCGGAGACCATGTCCAACATTGGGGGAACGGGAGAAAATCTTAGGGCGAGACTTATCCGCTCACTGAATGGTTCAGATGTCCTTTCAGAGGACGCTGAATGCCCTCAATGTGGTAGAACGGCAGCTCCCATCAAGACTTGGAAGATGGCAGGACGCCCATCCGCCACGGGAGAAAGGCTTCAACTGACGATAGGGCACTACCGATGTCCTGTGTGCGAGAAGACGTTTCGTAAAGTGATTGAAAAGAAGAAAATCAGAGATACTTAGAGCTTTCCGTGCGCATGCATGTATGTGCGTGGCAGAAATGAGTTAGTTCCGTTCTGCGATAGCCTGTTACGATGTCGCAGATTCTTTCAACTGAGTAGCCGAATGGACTCAGAATGTTGGAGGCAGCAGAATGCAGGAGAAAAATGTATTTCTTAACGTCGGGATTCGTTCCTGTTTCAATTAACTCTTCTGCTTTCACTCTTCTCTCATAGCGCCTGTTCGCTACATCCGTATAGATGAATCTAACGTTTTTGCCCGCGGGTGCTTCTATACCTGCTTTCAGAAGCTGTTTAGCTGCAATCAGTTGACTCACTCTCTTCTGGTAACCTTCGAGATTCTTTGATAGGCGTTTTGTGACGATTAGATCCTGTGTTGGGACTTCCCTATCCAGTATTCTTTTTCGATACTTCTTCACTACTTCTAAAGCATCAGGAATTTTTTGCCTGAAGGCTTCAGCATTTCTGGCGGTAGCTAAAACTTTTATCATTTCCATTTGAACATCATACAGAATTTTCGGCGTGTCCCTCCTTCTTATCTCAATGCCTCTGACTTTAATTTCTCCATCCTTTTTTACTCCATAGTAGCGATTCAAAACTGCAACGTTTGGGTGAATCTTCGAGGGAAGGAAAACTATCCATTTATAGCGTCCTACGAAATTCAGGGGCACTCCGAACTCTTCAGTCACTTTTTCGCAGAAGTTGACGTATTCATGTGCTTTTGCTCCATCCTTCTTCAGCCAGAGAGCGTCAACAATACCATGAACGATGCTGAACCCTTTCTCTTCAGCCAGATGTGCCGTTCTTAGAAAGACGTCTCTGCCAAAAGCACAGACCCCGATGTGTCCATCAACTGTCCCGAATTTTGAGTTTCTGTATCCTAGATAGCCAAAGCATGTTACCAGAATCCATTTCAAGGCCGCCTGACGTCTTTCATATGTTTCCTTCAGTTCTTGGTTTTCCACCTCTTTCTTCAGTCTTTTGTAATGCAGCCTCTTTTCTATAGTAAACTTCAGAGTCTTTGGAATAATTCCAGTGCGTTTCTCGCAGATGTTGTAGTTAAGCTCTGAAACGCGTAGCCTTGAGTCTGGGCAACATTTGCAGAGAACTGTTTCAGCCGAGATGTTCTTCTGAGACATCAGAGATGGATACATTGAAGAGAAGTCGACTTCTCCAACCCAATCATGGATTCCAACGATTGGCTCAAAGATGAATCCTCCGCGGTCTCCTACAAGAAGCTCATATGCTGATTTGAAAGATTCAGGCACGCTTTTATTTCTTGGAATCAGCACTCCATCTTTCTCAGCCTGATGCAACTGAAGGGACGCCATGCTTGAGCCTATGGAAGAACGGGAAGCCCTATGCAGTGGCACTCGGCATGTTCTTGCAATTTCAAAAATACCTTCCAAACCGCTTTCCTTAATGAAAACGTTCCTCAAATCAATGTGAACTCTGCCATAGAGTCTACGCGTTGGAGCTCGGTAGTAGGTTCTGCCATAGGAGAAGAAGCTTGTGCCACGCCTCTGTTCTGCAAGAAGGGGCACGTTTTCCCTACTTAGAACGAATTCCTCTGAGACATCGTTAACTAACGCTCTTCTTGCAAGATAAGGAAGCATATGCGCATCTCCCCCGTTAGTCAGAAGGATATCGGGATCCACTACGTGAACTTCATTGATGAACTGAAGCAGCTTCTCTCTTTCGTCGCCGGAATCAAAACGTTTCGCACATGAACCATTTGTTGAGACTGCTATCTCACCTAAGGGATCGTTGAAGCTTGCTACCTTATTCCTCCGTGCAACATTGATGTCGACCTGCATGATTCGCAGAGGAGGAATTGAATAACAAACGCTTTCCACCGCATCATGAAGATGAAAATGAAGCTTTCGCTTCCAGATTCCTACTTCCGCAAAGGCAAGTGGAAAGATATCTTGCTCATAAAGGTAGGCTTGAGTGCTCTCTAAATCGCAATTATAAACCTGAAACTTCAGGTATCCGCCAGATTCTAGGATCTTTCGTGCAACGAGTGGAATCTTCCTGCAATCTTCCAGAACAACCTCGAGGATTTTTGATTTCGATGCACTGATTAACCTGACGTTTCCAGAGACGTCACCTGCTGAAATGACATTTCTGCTCAGGCGTAATCGACTAGCGAGTCTTTCCAGATGTTCTTCTGTGCCTGAGACATAGATTTTCGGCTTGAACTCATCTATCAAACGGAGTCTTTCACCATTCTCGCCAATGACCCAGACACTCATCTGCCCTATAGCTGAAGGATAGAGATCAAATACCCAGCCCTTTACATGTTTAAGGTTGGATCTGTTGTTCTCTAGCTGCATCGAGTTCTTTCTCTATTCGATTCAAAGCTCTCTGGTGATGGAGAAGGATAGACACAACCATTGGCTCGAATAGTATGGGGCGTGTGGCATTGCTTCCGGCTGAAGCATAGTTTCTGCAGGCATTCATCATATTCTCAAAGGCATCGCGATGCTCTTTTCGCAGGGCCTTTGCGAAACCACTCCACTTCCTCAGTTCTTTGTCAAGAGCTCTTCGATATGATTCTACAGTCTTCCCCATGTTTCTGCCTCCGCAGAGTCTGATGAATGCAGAAGTCTCTCTGAAAAAGAGGTGCCGCCTAATGCATGAAGGTGATGTTTCTCTAAGATGAATTGTTGAAGTCTCTCTCCCCTTTTCGTGTACGCAGAAGGCTTGATTGAAGCTACAACATCTGCCTGTTCACGGAGCATCTCCTTTAAGAGACTGCTGCGAATGTTTGACGGCGATGGAAGAAGGTAAGTGGCAACTGCCAGAATGTCTTTTTCTTTAGCGAACTTCGAGAGGTAGAGAGTTAACTGGTGAAAGACTTCTTCAGCTTCTCTTTCTGGGACATCTTCATCCAGATATAATCTTGGAAGATCAGATACTACAACGAGTTTTGTGTTGAACTCTTCAACAGCTCGCTCGAGTCGCTCAAGGATAAGATTAGTCATTTGATAGGCCGTAAACGCCCTAGAGATGAAGATTCGCTCTAAAACTTCCCGTGCATCTAATCCATAGAGCTGTGCAATGTGCGACGCAACATATAGCTTGAAACTGTTTCCTCCATCAATAAAAACCACGTTCGTCCCTAACCCTCCTTCTTCTGGAGGCAGCTGAGCTCTAACACACAAGAGCATTGATAACGTTAAGGCTGATAACGAACCTTGAAGAACAGCGAAGTCCCTAAGGGCGAAACCTGGGAGAAGCGCGTCCACGGTTTTTATGTTGAATGATAAATGTGCCTGAGCGCGAAGTGTCTCAGTGTTTATCTCTGACAAGTTCACCTGCTTCCTTACCGTTAAGGTGACTATTGGGGTTCTTAGGATTCTTTTAAGTTAGGTTGCAGAATACCGTAACGAAACAGACACAGCGAAGTGAAAGTGAAATCGAAGCTGACAACCAAGCTTAATAGCCTGCGTTCACTGAAGCACGATGAACGAAGCTTGACCGAATATTTGATCGGGACTGGCGGGTGGAGCTACCTAAACGTTCCAGGTAAACCTGCACTGAAAGCTTATTCAGAGCACTTCAACTTCGTAGAGGTGAACTACACATTCTACAAATACCCTAGTGCGCGGATGGTTGAACGATGGCGTCAGACTGTGCCTGAAGATTTCACGTTCACCGTCAGGTGCCACCGGGACCTCACTCATAATATCGGTTTGAGACCCGTGGAGCAGGCTTATCTCTCCTTCACTCAGATGATGGGGTTCTGCAGAATCCTCAACTCTCCCATCCTGCACCTATTGACACCGGAAAGATACGTTCTGGACGATACCAGAATAAAAGAAGCTCGCGACTTCTTTTCATCAATTGACCTTGGAGATACTCAACTGGCTTGGGAGTTCAGAGGCTCATTCACCCCTCGGCTCAATAACCTCCTGCAAGACTTCGGCATTGTGCATTCAGTTGACCTCTCAAGAAAGAGCACACGCCCAATCCAAGAAACTGACTTCGTTTACACTCGACTCTTCGGCAGAGGAAAACACAACATCTACCAGTTTTCTGATGAAGAGCTGAAAGCAATCGACGAAACCATAACGAAGCTGAAAGCGAAGAAGGCAGTAGTTGCTTTTCACGGTCAAAGGATGAATACAGATGCTCTGCGATTCAAACACTTCAGGGAAGAAGGAATCTATCTGCCTGTGACAGCGTATACTGGAATTGATTCAGCGAAGAGTGTTCTTCAAGAAGACGCGAGGTTCCCAACAACGAAAAAGGAGCTGATTGAACACCAGGGCTGGAAAATGATTGATCTCAGAGCTGACAAAAGAATCCGCCTGTCTGAGTTGCTCTCGGAATTGCCTGACAAGACTTTTCACAGCGTTGAAGACGTAGTAAGCGGGTTGAAGGTTTCATCTTGACACATGACAACGTCCTGCTTGGTACTTCTGGATGGAGCTATAGGGAATGGGAAGGGCTTCTGTACAAAAAAGGAGAGAAACGGAAACTTAGAGCATATTCCAGAGTCTTTCGGACAGTTGAGATCGATTCAACGTGGTATCGTTATCCTTCCAAGGGAATGGTGATGGGTTGGCTACGGTACTCTCCATCCGACTTCGTTTTCACTGCCAAGCTTCCTAAGGTAATAACCCACGACAAGAAGCTGGGATTGAAGGGTGATGTGGAAGGTGATCTGCAGTCTTTCCTGGATCTTATGCAACCTCTACAGCTCAATGGCAAACTCGGCTGTCTATTAATTCAGCTCCCCCCCAGCTACGAATATGATCCAGAAAGCCTGAATCACTTTTTCGAATTACTATCTCCTCAGTACAAGTTCGCAGTCGAGTTCCGACACCTGTCTTGGATGCAGGACGATACTTGGAAGATTCTGAAAAAACATGGTGTAGCTTACACCAATGTTGATGAACCCCTTTTACCTCCCGACGTTCACATCACAGCCGATTTCACGTATTTCCGCATGCATGGAAGAGGTCGAAGACCATGGTTCAACTACCTGTATAAAAACGAGGAGATTGCCCCTTGGGTGCCGAAAATATCCGAAGCCTCAGAGCAGGTGGATAAGGTCCATGTCTACTTCAACAACCACTTCCACGGCTATGCGCCGGAGAACTGCCTCCATCTGATAGAAAGACTGCAATCATTGACTCCTCACCAGAAAGAAGCGAAGAAGCGATTCAGCAAGAAACAAGTAGGACTGGCTAAGTACTTCGAAAAATGAACTGAACAGGTATTAGGGAAGTCTCAGTTCGAAGCTGTCAGTCTCGTGAAGGTACCGCAATCTCCCCTTCTTCACAGAAGTTGATAATCCCGTTTCAACTTCACCTCTCGTGAAGCGCCTAAGACCGTTGCAGGTTGCTGAAACTAGCCATCTTTTTGGGTAGATGAAGCCTGGTTTGACGTTTGCCATGATTTCTTGTACACATGAATCAAGACGAATCATGTCGACTTGCT
>JAGLZJ010000041.1 GCA_023131555.1 Candidatus Bathyarchaeota archaeon
GTCTCTTGGGCTGACCTTGAACGGGATCCGAGTGCTTGGATCAGTAACCCAATGCAGAAAGTCTCCTATGAACTGCAGAAAGGCCTTGAACCCCTGGTAAAAGACTTGAGAGACAAGGATTGGCTGAGGCTTTGGCGATATATCCAGCTGTCCGACCACCTCTACTACATGAGCATAAAAGGCGGAGGCCCCGGAGACGTACATGCGTACTTCAATCCATCAGGAAACCCAATCGACGCCTTCGTAACCTACTCCAACATCATCTCAGACCTCGAAGCACGAATCCTACAAGAGCTACAGAAACCAGAGCAAGCGGCCAAATGGATCCTGAGAAGGCTACCATCAGACAAAGGATTCACCTTTTTCCACGAGTTTGCCCGACCCACCAAGACCACACCCCGCAGCCTATCCGAGTTTGCGACTGCCCTAAGACACGTTTCCATCCGCTCCCTCAACTACCACTTGGAACGAGGCGACTTCGAAACATGGCTCAGCCAAGTCCTAGGAGACAAAAAACTGGCTGAGAAAGTCAACTCAATAGCATCTGAAAGGCTGCAGACACCCGACCTCATCAGGAAGAAAATTGTAGCTCTAGTCGAAGCACGAGTAAAACAGCTTGAATCAATCTCAGCCCAGAAAGAAGGAGACCGTTGATTCCATGAGGATCTGCCTACTGTCTTGGGAGTTTCCTCCCCGTATTGTTGGAGGCATAGCACGCCATGTCTTTGGGCTCGCAAAAGCGTTGGTTAAGAAGGGACACGAAGTCGGTGTCGTCACCCTGGATTTTCCAGGAACCCCTGACTATGAAGAGATAGAAGGAGTGAAAGTTTACAGATCCAAGACAGAAGTCGGACACCCGAACTTCTTAACCTGGGCTTTTCTCTTCAACCACTTCCTGGAGAAGCGGCTGGCAACTGCAAATAGAGACATGAACTTTGACATAATACATATTCACGATTGGCTTGTTGCACCAGCTGGAATTGCCTTCAAACATCTCCTAAAAAAACCTCTCGTTTGCACGATGCACAGCACAGAACATGGAAGATCGACCCTGCATGGTCCAGATTCATACATGATTGACGGAATGGAGTGGTGGGCATGCTACGAAGCAGATCGAGCCATTGTCACAAGCAACTCAATGCAAGGAGAGGTCTGCGGACACTTCCACGTGCCAAGGGAGAAAACTGACGTCGTTCCGAACGGGATAGAAGTGGAAAAATACGATCTCGAAGTAGACAGATGGGCCACACGAAGACGCTATGGAGTAGGAGACAACGATAAGATGATTCTCTTTATCGGACGCCTTGTTCCCCAAAAGGGAGTGGAGTACCTGATCCGCACCGCGTCAAGAATTGGCTGGAGGTTTCCAGAGGCGAGATTCGTCATTGTGGGTGAAGGCTGGATGAGAAGCCACTTGGAGTGGCTAGCGAACCAGACGGGGCAACGGTGGAGAATAAACTTCACAGGTTTCATTCCAGACAGTGAGTTAGTCGCATTGACGAAGGGGGCTGACGTGATGGTGGTGCCATCGGTTTATGAGCCATTCGGAATTGTAGCCTTAGAGGCTATGGCCGCACGAGTGCCGGTAGTGGCTAGTCAGGTGGGAGGCTTAGCCGAAGTAGTAGAACACGATAAGACAGGAGTCCATGTATATCCCAGAAGCCCCGATTCAATTGCATGGGGAGTGGAACGCGTTCTTTCAGATCAAGGCTACAGGGATTGGCTAGTGAAGAACGCGTATGAGACAGTTACGAAGAGATTCAGCTGGCAGGCCATCGGAGAACAGACTGCTGAAGTTTATAAGAAAGCCTTGAAGGGAGATAACTCATGAGCGGTTACCCTCCTGTCGCACCATCCTACAAGGTTCCCGAAGAATTCCTGTTCTTATGCATGTTACATAATATCGGCGCGGTCAACACAACGAGAGCCATCACGATAGAAGAGATCTCGAAGTGGACGGAGAGGGAGACATCAGAGATCCAATACAACCTCTCAAAGCTCCAAGAGCTAGGTTATGTGCTGACAATACAAGAGAGCAGAGCGGACAGGTTCCACGTATCTCCTTCGGGAATCAGGAAAGTCCTGACGCTCTACAGCTGACAGACCAGTCCTCTGCAAGTAACCGCATGTTTAGTGTCTTCAGAGGAGGGCTTTCAGTTCCTTCAGGATTCCTCTTCTAGCCATGTAGAGGTTTATTCTTCTCTTGAGCTTGTTCCGTGAGAGCATGCCCTGAAGCCTTCGCTTCCACGAACCGTAGAAGCTCCTGTAGCATTCATAGAGCTCCTCTTGGACTTCGTCTTTCGTCAGTGTTTCAGTTGGCATGATTGCATGCGCCATATCATAATGAGCCAAATTATGGTCCTCAATCCAACCGTTTCTCTCGGCTTCCTCAAAGATCTCGGTGCCAGGAAATGGAGTAAGGACGGTGAAGATTACGAAATCCGGATCCAGTTCGTTCACGAATTCCCTCAGGTCAAAGATTTGCTCGGATGAATCGCTTCGTTCGCCGATAATGAACATCACGTGGGAAAAGATGCCGTTCTTCCTCAGAAGTCGAACCGCTTTCTTCGCTTCTTCTTGTGTGATGTCCTTTCTGAACTTCGTTAATGTTGAGGGATGTGGGCTCTCCACGCCAACCATCACCCATTGAAGCCCAGCCTTCTTGAGCATTGGAAAAGCTGCTTCGTTTCTGAGGACATCGTCACACCTCATCTGCAGAAACCAAGATAAGTCATCGCCGACCCGGCGTTGATGCAGTTCATCAGCTAGTTGTTTCACCCTGTCGCCGGATCCGAAGTTGTCGTCTGTCAGCCAGATGAATCTGCTTCCGTAGTCCTGATAGCAGAACTCCATCTCATCTGCGATTCTCTTTGGGGATTTAACTCTCCAAGTACCTCTCCAGTGGCGCCATTGAGTGCAGAAGGTGCAACTGTGAGAGCACCCTCTTGAGCCTTCAATCAGAGCGTATGGTGTGTTAGGGCCAGCCATCGCTGCGAAGTGGTATTTCCTGAGGTTATCTTTGACGAGGTGATATCCTGGCAGAGGGAGCTGCTCTAGGTCTTTGATGAACGGTCTCTCAGGATTGTGAAATATTTGTCCGTCAGCTCTGTATGAGGCGCCCTTCAGGTTTGATAGGGTTGATTTGGAGGGGGATCTCACGAGTTCTGCAAGGGTCTTCTCACCTTCCCCACGAACTATAACATCGATCTCAGGATAGGTCTCAAGGCTTTCCTGAGGTGTAGCCGTAAAGTGTTGACCACCAGCTACAGTCAATACGTTAGGGTTAATCTTCTTAGCAAGTTCAAGGGTCCGGGCAACGACATATGTGTTGCATGTCGCAAGGGCGCTTGAGGCAACAATATTAGGGTGATAAGATTGGATCCGAGCTTCCAACTCATTCCAGTCAACATGCTCAGCATTACAGTCCAGAACCGCAACATCGATCTTCTCAACCTCATGCTCGAGATAGGCTGCTAGCTGGATGATTCCGAAAGGTGGAGGAAGGTATTCCCCCATCACAAACCATATGTCTTTCGGGGGTTCCACAAAGAGAACTTTCATGGACATCTCATTCAGCAATAGCTAGAGTCACTGAGGAGCCCATTTAAGATTGCTGATGATTGCAGCTAGTGTGTTTGTCCAGTTATATTCAAAGGTGAAAGACTCACTTCGATATCGTCCCCAAAATCTATTACCGCGCATTGATTGTGTCTCGCCGGTCCCGGATTGACGATGAGAGTGGTTCCAACCCTGTCTAAACCACTAGCTTCATGAATATGACCGCACACCACCAAAGCTGGACGCTCCTCCTCTACGAAATTCCTTACGCTAGTGCTCCCAACGTGTTCACCGCTCGATGTCATGTCTAGACGAGTGCCTCTAGGGGGAGAATGAGAGACCAAGACTACCCTTGATGATTCCTCGTCTCGTGAACAATTGGCGAAACCACGCTGCAGAAGGAGTCCGATTTCCTCTTCACTGAGTTCAAACGGAGAATGAAAAGGAGTTGGAGGAGAACCTCCAACTCCAAAGAAGGCAATACCGTGAAACCTCCTGCAGTCACCATGAAGACATTTCGCACTGTCTGTGCTTTCATTAGCTAACTGAGGAGGATCGCAGTTCCCTGGAATAAAAAACACTGGAAGCTTCGCCTTCGAAACGATTGAGAGGTTTCTCTTCGCATCCTCCAAGGATCCGAAGTGAGTCAAGTCTCCACACATAACAACCAGATCCATCTTGCTCTCAGCCGCCTTCACAGCAACGCTGCTAAAAGCTTGGGAACTCCCATGAAAATCTGACACTGCAAGAATCTTCAAGGAACATGTCACCGACTGTTGAACTAGACTCTATAAGAAGTGGATATTAAAAGTCACATAGTGACTTCCTGAAGAAAACTTGGTTCCGTAGACTGAGATACCGGGGGGTAGTGCACGCGCGAAACCTGCTAGCTAGGGTAAGGTGAATTTGGATTCCCGTAAAGCTATTTAGCTCCTGCTCCGACTACTCACGAACTAAGAGTGTATTCAGGTGGATTCGATGCCCAAAGGATTAACCTACGCGGATGCCGGAGTTGACCGTGAACTTAGGAAAACGGCTAAGATCTCACTGAAAGCATTGGAGGAGACTTATAGATTCAGCACTCAAGGAAAGGTTTTGCAACTCCCCTATGGGAACATCTTCCCTTTCAAAGAAGGTTACCTCGATCTCGCAATTGAAGGAGTTGGAACGAAAGTTCTCCTAGCTCAGTTAGCTGACAAATTCGACACTATAGGAGTTGACGCCGTTGCCATGGCAGTCAACGACACGATAAGGTCCGGAGCAACACCCCTCGCCATCGTGGACAACATCCATACCCAGAGATCAGATCCTATTCTAATCAAAGAATTATTCAAGGGATTGGTTACCGGCGCAACGGAGGCTCAATGCATCATCGCAGGAGGGGAAATCGGCGACGTCGCAGATATCATAAAGGGAGCACGAGTCAACAAAGGATTTGACATGATAGTATCATGCATCGGCGAAGTCAGCAAGGAGCACGTGATACATGGCAACTCAATAAGCCCTGATGACGTCGTGATCGGACTCCGAAGCTCAGGCCTTCACAGCAATGGCATCACACTGGCAAGGAGAGCCCTCTTCAAAGAATGGGGAGGAAGATTCGACTCCTTTGACGTTCCAGAAGGCTTAGACAGAGAACTGATCTACGAAACCCTTGAACCAACAAAAATCTATGTAAAACCTCTGGTCGAAGTAGCCAAGGTGCACAGAATAAAGGGTGCAGTTCACATCACCGGCGACGCCTATCTCAAGTTCAGCAGACTAATGCAATTCTCCCCAAGAATCGGATTCAGATTCAGCAACTTCAGACCACACCCCATCTTCGAACTCGTAAGAAACTCAGCAGAAGAAGCGGAGAAGATAGAATGGACAGAGATGTTCAAAACGTTCAACATGGGATGGGGATTCGCAATAGTCGTCGACAGAACAAACACAGACGACGTGCTGGATATTCTAGAGAAAACAGAAACGGAATCCGAAGTAATAGGAAAATCCACACCACGAAAGGAAATAGTTGTCAAATTCCAAGGGGAAACACTCACGCTCTAGAAAGGGCATTTATACTTTCATTTAAATTTCACATCAAAAGGTTTAAATTTTTAACTGTTTCTTATCTTAAACCATGCAGTGGAAAGCACGAGTAGAGGTCAGCCTCAAACCAGGCCACGTTGACCCGGAAGGGGAAACAACATGCCAATCCCTGAGAGAACTCGCCTACCCTGTCAGAAGCGTAGCCGTCAGCAAAATCTACACAATAATGCTGGAAGCCAACCTGAAGGAAGAAGCAGAGTCTAAAATCGAAGAAATCTGCCACAGGCTTTTAGCTAACCCAACAAAAGACAACTTCACCTACCAGGTCGAGAAAGCCGAATGAACCTCACCGAGGCAACAAGCTCTCTAGGAGACTCCGGAGCAGTCCGAATCAACATCATTGACACAAGCGAAGACCAACTACAGAAGATCAGCAAACAACTCAAACTTGGACTTAATCCCAACGAGATGAAAGCCGTCAAAGACTACTTCACAGAGCAGGGAAGAAACCCAACGGACCTCGAACTCCAGACAGTGGGACAAACTTGGTCAGAACATTGCTTCCACAAAATCTTCAAAGGACCAATCCGAACACCTGAAGGAAAAATCCAGAATCTACTCAAGACCTACATAGCTCGAACAACCAGGGAACTGAACCCAGCCTGGTGCATCTCCGTCTTCGAAGACAATGCAGGAATAATAGAGTTCGACGAAGACCACGCCATCGCCGCCAAAGTCGAGACCCACAACCATCCATCAGCCATAGAGCCATTCGGCGGCGCCGCCACAGGAGTCGGAGGCGTCATCAGAGACATTCTAGGAGTATGGGCAGACCCAATAGCATGCACAGACGTCCTAGGATTCGGGCCTCTCAACTTCAAACACGAGAATCTTCCTCCAGGAGTCAAACACCCAAAGTACCTTTTCAGAGGAGTGACTGCAGGGATAGGGTGCTATGGAAACAACATGGGAATCCCCACGGTAAGCGGAGCAATATACTTTGACGAGAGCTACGTTGGCAACGTAGTTGTATACTGTGGATGCATCGGACTGCTCCCTAAGAAGAAATATATCCAGAACGCTCGAGAAGGCGATATTCTTCTCCTCGCTGGGGGACGAACTGGGCGAGACGGTATTCATGGTGTAACATTCGCGTCAAAAGAACTGACGAGAAAGTCAGAAGAAGCTTCTCGGCCAGCAGTTCAAATAGCGAATCCAATTGAGGAAGAAAAACTAAAACGGGCTATCATTAGAGTTCGTGATCACAACCTTGGCTCAGGTATCACTGATCTTGGCGGTGGAGGTCTGTCAAGCGCCGTTGGAGAAATGGCTCGGCGATTCAGATGCGGGGCTTCCGTACAATTAGATGCAGTCCCACTGAGGCAGAAAGGCCTTGCTCCCTGGGAGATTTACATTTCTGAATCGCAAGAAAGAATGCTGCTGCTCGTTCCAAAACAAAACTTGAAGGCAACGGTTGAAATCTTTGAAGAGGAAGATGTCGAGGCAACGCCCATTGGAGAACTGACAGAAGATGGAAAGCTGAAAATAA
>JAGLZJ010000042.1 GCA_023131555.1 Candidatus Bathyarchaeota archaeon
TGAATATTTTCGCGATTCTTTTCGCAGTCCTAATTTCAGTTTACGTAGGCAGCTTCTTCTCTTGGAAGACTGTTCTAGTCTTCACCGCCCTAATTACCGCTATGGATGTAATTCAGGTTTTCATAACCGGGCACATGGGCGAATCAGCCCAAAGATTAATCGAGCTTGATCTGCCGCTATTGATCGATGTGCCGACTTTTCCATGGAAGGGCGGATTTCGCCTGGGTGTCGGAGACCTTTTCTTAGCTGGGCTTCTAGCGATTAGAACAGCAGAGAAATTTGGTAAGAAAGCTTACATCCTAACCTCGATCTCATCCGGCATCGCTTTCCTACTATTCGTAATTGTGGTTCTCAACATCAACTTCACGAGCTACTTCCCTGCAACGGTAGTTGTCGTTACTGGTTGGCTCCTTGGATTGGGCTTGTTTCACTTTTTGAGAACCTATGGGGGCATTTAGTAACCTTTATAACTTTTCATCAGCATTGAAAGACGACGAGTGGAAAAAAAATGGGGCATAGAAAGAAAAGTGCTCCGAAGCGCGGTTCTTTAGCTTACTTGCCTAGAGGGCGCGCCGCTCGTGAAACAGGTCGAATCCGCTACTGGCCTCCAACGACTCAAGGTCCTAGACTCCTAGGATTCGCGGGTTACAAAGCTGGTATGACTCACGTGTATTATATTGAAGATCATCCTCACTCACCAAACTTCGGGAAGGAAGTCAACCACTCCGCTACTGTTGTTGAAGTACCACCAATCTTGGCTTGCGGATTGAGAGCATATGCCCAGACAGAATACGGGCTGAAAACGTTTGCTGAAGCTTGGGTGAAAGAACCCCCCGCAGATCTACAGCGCATACTAACACTGCCGGACCAATTCAAAACTGAAAAGGGTCTGAAGAAAATAGAAGAAAACTTAGATAAGATCACTGAGTTACGGCTTCTTACGATTACTCAGCCACGGTTGACGAGTGTTTCGAAGAAGAAACCAGCTTTCATGGAAATCAAGGTTGACGGAGGATCCCGAAAAGAGGTCTTCGAATACGCCAAGGAGTTAATTGGAAAGACCATAACTCTTACTGAAGTCTTCAAAGAAGGACAATACGTAGATATTGTCGCTGTAACTAAGGGAAAGGGCTGGCAAGGGCCTGTGAAGCGCTGGGGTGTAAAAATTCTTCCTCGCAAATCAAGGAAGACGAAGAGGGGTGTAGCCGTAATCGGACCGTGGAAGCCACCAAGAGTGCTCTACACTGTTCCCAGAGCGGGACAGATGGGCTACCATCAGAGGACCGAGTACAATAAGCGCATCCTCAAGATAGGCATTGATGGCAAAGAGGTCACCCCAAAGGGCGGATTTGTTAAATATGGAAATGTAAAAGCATCCTTCGTTTTACTGGATGGCAGTGTACCGGGTCCTAAAAAGCGGCTAGTTCGTCTTCGCCATCCTGCAAGAGAACCGAAGAGAGCAAGCGAAGAACCTCCAAAGCTCATTCATCTCTCTCTTAAAAGTCAACAGGGAGCCTGAGGTCGCTGAGAAAATTGGCGAAGAAATGCAGCATCTACACGCTTCAAGGAAAAGCTGTCAGCAAAACCATGCTTCCATCGGTCTTCGAGACCCCATTACGTCCAGATGTCATCAAAAGGGCTGTTTTGGCAATTCAGTCCCACAGATTCCAACCTCAGGGGCGAGATCCAAGGGCTGGAAAGAGGACGACAGCTGAATCCAGAGGAGTTGGATTAGGAATTTCTAGGGTACCTCGAATAAAGGGAGGAAATCGCGCTGCTTTCGGAGTCAGTATAGTAGGCGGCCATCGCGCCCATCCCTCCAAGTCTGAGAAAGAAATTGGTCGGAGAATCCCTCGAAAAGAGATGAACTTAGCCTTACGGTCCGCTATTGCTGCGACTGGGAACAGAGAGACAGTTGCACGACGAGGTCACCTGATTGACGACGTTCCAGAGTTCCCTTTGATCGCAGTCGACGACATAGAACAATTGCAGAAGACAAAGGAAGTGGAGAATGTCTTCCTGCAGCTAGGCGTTTGGGCGGATGTTTTCAGGGCTAAGGAGAGCCGCAAGGTACGAGCGGGAAAAGGCAAGATGCGGGGAAGAAGATACAAACAGGCCGTTGGTCCTCTTCTAGTCGTTTCTGGGGGCGGAAACGTCTGCAAGGCTGCTAGAAACCTCCCGGGGGTCGATGCCACACAGATAGAGCGTATTAACGCTGAAATGTTGGCACCAGGAACACATCCCGGCAGACTTGCAGTATGGTCCAAGTCCGCCTTCGAACGCCTGAATGAGCAGTTTAATGGAAGCGAATAGTCTTGGATCCATATGACGTAATCTTGTATCCATTGATGACTGAAGTTGCCAGTCGGCTTCTTGAAACAGAGAACAAGTTGGTCTTTGTTGTAAGCCTGAAGGCGGGAAAAAAGGATATTCAAAAGGCGGTTGAGAATCTCTACGAAGTGAAGGTCGCGAGAGTCAATGTTCTCGTCACCCCTCGCAATGAGAAGAAAGCCTTTGTTAAACTGCACCCTGACTACAAGGCTGTAGATGTGGCAATCAAATTAGGTATCCTCTGATCATATGTTGGTTCTATGCACAACCTGGCATTTATAGACAGGCTGTTCATACGTGGCAAGTTACACTCTGATGCCTTAAATCCAGGCTGTGGTGCAGAGTAATCTCCGACTTCACCGTCTGCCGAATGAAAGTTGGCGCATTAAGGCGTGTACTTGAAGGGATGTCTTGATCTATCCTTATTCCTGATCACTTCACTTGGAGAAGGTCTGCCTTCGAGTGCTCTCAATAAGGCATGATGCATGGCTTTGTAGTTGTTTATGTAGACTCTCTGCCGATCCACAGCCGAAGGATGTACGAATACGTTTGCAATGACAATCATCTCTTCTGCAGTCTGCTTCAACAGATTGTTTTCAGCTAAAGTGTCGGCGACAGCCTTAGCAATACCAGCCTGTGCGGGACCGTACACCATACTGGCTTGTCGCATATTTCGTATTGTAACAGTCGGAACCATCAAGGTAATAGGTTTCACCATGATGTTGGGTTCCAGTATGGCGACAAGCGCCTCATGTCCGGGGGTTGGATTTGCCTTTGCCCTAGCGTAAGCGACTCCAACAGGGCCATCCTTGTTGCCAATCATTAGATCAATGTGGGCTACCTCAGCGTCTTTACCCGCTAATGCCTCACCAACGCGGAGGCTTAGTTCACGAATGGTCTGGGGCGTTATATGTACTGCTTTGAATCTCTCTTCAAGCGGTACTTCTTCGGTCTCGAGCTTGATTTGCCTAGGCTTAGCCTTGCCAAGCTTTTCAAGCTCAAGCCGCAACTCCTCACTAGCTTCATAGGTCAACTCGCCACCTAGGCTGAGTGGTAACCGAACAATTCCTACGTCGATACCTATAATGCTCAAAGCCTCCTTACTGGCCACCGCTCCGCTCTGAGCTGTGATTCTTGCTATCTTTTGAACTCCGTATTGAAGCTCCCGAGCACGCTCAAGATTATTCTTCTTTGTTTCTCGGTAGATCTCTACCCAGATTTCTGGGATGAAGTTTGCACTAGCAAGAATGGCGCCACTTGCCCCTGCGGCCAGCGCAGGCAAGACAACTTCATCATGACCACACATCACGTTAATCTTGTCACGCACCTTTTCCAGAACGGCTAGAATGAAGCTGAGCTGGCCACTGCTGTCTTTAAGACCTACTATGTTCGGGAGCTGAGCCAAGTCCTCTACCATCTGCCAAGGTAGCGGAAGACCCGTGCATTGAGGAATGTTGTAGAGGATTATCGGAATATCAACCTTAGAGGCGATTGTGAAATAGTGTTCATAGATCCCCCTGCTTGCTGATTTCAGGTAGTACGGTGTTACAACTAAAGCTGCGTCAGCTCCAGCATTCTTCGCGAACTTGACCATATTCAAAGCTTGATCAGTTCCACTCGCTCCTGCCCCTGCTACAACCGGGACTCTCCCGTTCACCTCATCAACAACTACTTCAATTGCCTGCTTTTTCTCTTCGAGAGTCATGTTGACGAACTCTCCAGTGGTCCCGCATGGAACAACTCCTTCAACGCCCTTTTCGATACAGTAATTGACCAATGTGCGTAATTGAGTCTCATCTACTCCATCACCATTTTTAGTGAAAGGAGTAACCAATGCTGGCATGATTCCCTTGGGCTTGAACATGAAATAATTCTCCTGAATGATTGGGGTTGTATGAGCGGATAATGGCTTAAAATCCTATTGGAGACGACTAAACGTTGCGCTCACGCTGAATGTCACTTATATTGAAACCGTGCATCCATGCTTATTCTTATAAGCCCAGACCAAAATAGAATGCTTTTACTGTTGACCAGATGGTCTGGTTGAGAATACATTGACCGTGCTCAGACGTAGATTGAAAATTGAAGAGAAAAACCTTCAGAGTATTAATGATTTTCTGCTTGATGAAGACAATCCTCTTGTAAGCCAACTGCTTGAACTCATCGAGAAATATGGAGGTGTTGATGATATCAACAAGAAGGCCAGAGAAGCTGGTCGCATCGACACTCTCATGAATTTACTGAGAAAAGCAGATTCTCCCTACACTGAGGACCTGGAGTGGCTCATTAAGCAACGAGATGCAGATGCCTTCATAAGCATACCAGAATACCGAAGAAAAATCCTTGGTGTCAAAGCTGACTCGATTGTCTTTAATGAATCTTTTGCGGTTACTCTCGAAATAAGCGCTTGCAACTATTTCAGTTGGATGATAGAAGAGGCGAAAAGGGCAATTACCCGTCAGGATCTTATGCCAAGTCGATTCATTCGAGTTCGCTCCATGAAAGAGCAGTCCCAGGATTATGAAATCGCTGCTTTTGCAGCTGCGATGAAGATAATTGGCGCCTCCTTTGTTGAAACCCTTGACACCAAAGGAACTCTTCCTGGACCTGACGGTTTTCCCATCAATGTTCATCTGGGCGGTCCAGAGACAATCGCTGGCTATTTTGGTGGTGTAGGGATGCCAAATAAATATGCGTTGAAGTGGGTTGACGAATTTCTGCACTACTATACTAAATATGGTGTTCGACAGGTGTTGAACATAAACTCCGGAAGCGTGGTTTTGGGATATTTGTTGTACAAGCTGGGAATCGACATAGAGTTCAAGATTTCAGTTTTTCTAGGAAACGATAATCCCTACTCATGCTTTTGGACCCTCATGACTGCAAAGCTTTTCAGCCGAGAAGACGGAACAACTCCTCTTATAGGCTTCAATCTGGCAAACTCTGTGAACAACAGTACCATTGAGATGTCAGCAGAAATCAGGAACGCCTTTGGCTTCGAGGATATGGTTCGTCTCGAGCATCATATTCTGGAAACTTACAGGAGCATCGTCAGGCAACCTTACGATCGATTGGGTGAACTATTGGACATCGCAGATCATGTCGGGAACATCAGCGCAAAGCATGAAGGGGGATTGCTTGAAATTGAGAAGACCCGCGACCATCCCTCAGATATCCTTGACTATTTCATTTCCAAGAAAGACATTGAAGCGCAGCGCCTTATGGACAAGTTGACGATCAACTATCTTGATAAACACGATGCTCTGAACAGAACAGCTGCAGCCCTTACCCAGCGAGGGCTCACTTTTCTTGCAGCTCAGAACCTGCACAGGGCATAAAAGAGTCTTACGCCACAACGCCTGATGGGCGTCCTCGGTGATTGAATCTAGGCTGATCTTCCTGCTGATCTCTTGATGACTGGTACAATCGGTCTCTGCAGTATGCCAATTTCTTTGGCGACGTTTTCACGTATGCCAATGTTGCTTATTTTGCGGCAGATGTGATTCAGTGAATTCTCTGTGAAGCTCAAAAGATTCTTTCCTTCCTTTGTGAGTTCGTAGACTTTCCGCGGTCTTTCATTGCCCAGATCCCAATGGCTCTTTATGTATCCTTTTTCAGCGAGGTGATTTAAGAGGGGGTATATTGTGCTAGGTCCAAAGTAGACCCCGAAATTCTTTCGGATGGTTGAGATTATCTGATATCCATGCATTGGTTTGGCGTTAAGGAACTGAAGTATGACTAGATCTAGTAGCCCCTTCATGAGCTTACCCTGCACTTCTTTAATTTCATGTCCCATTTTTTTCTACCTCATGTATTTGTGGCGAACAGTTTGTTTGTTCGCCACGTATACAATATGTCTCTTACGAGACATATCTCAAGTCTTAATATACATCGAACGGTCATATAAGCATTGATGCGACCGCAAGTCATAATAAAACATAAACAAGCCACTTAACTAGCTACAAGCTTCACGTATCCCTAATGAAGAGCGACATACTGAACGAATCAGAGATGTGCAACTCCATATGTCTCACTACTCTGAAACTAAAGAAAAAGAAATTGTACAACACATATTCAGATGTCATCTCGACATCATAATCCTCCGGATCATCCAGGAGAAAGATGCATGGGGGTACAGAATTATGAAAATGGTGGAAGAGGAACACGGAATCAAACTCCGCCACAGTTCCTTGTACCCCCTGCTGAACAGCCTAGAAAGAGATGGATTGCTGCGAAGTAGAAAATGGAAGATGAACGGTCGAATGAGAAAAATCTATAAAATCACCTCGAAAGGAAAGAAGCTTGTGGAAGCTTACTGGAAGAGTTTCCAGGAGTTACTCGGAAGCCAAGAGCAATGACTAAGAAAGGTTGTTTGCTTGAGATTCTTGGTTGAAGTCTCAGGAGGTCGGTAAGCTTGAGCGATGGAAGGTCAGCAAGCTTGCCTGATTTAAGCAATAGAGAAAAATCTTTGAAAACAGTGAAGGAACTCTGCACAAGAGAGGGAACTGAAGGTTGGGAGCTGGCCAAGAAGACGATGCTGAATGCAGCAATAGTAAGTTCTGGGCTGAAGGAAGCTATTGACGAAACGATGAGAAAGGGGCAACCCGATTACTTCAGACCTGCACTTCTCTCGCTTTGTTGCAGAGCAGTCGGCGGCACATCTCGAGCAACAGCCTCTCTCGGCGCATTTTTCATCTTAGCCGCGAAAGCCATCGGGATCCATGATGACATAATTGATCATTCAAAGTCCAAGGA
>JAGLZJ010000043.1 GCA_023131555.1 Candidatus Bathyarchaeota archaeon
ACTCCCCCTTTTTAGAGAAGCCTATTTCGCCGATTTTCTTCCTGAGACTCCAGTACTCTCCATGGTTGAAAACGAAAGGAGCCGCCTTATCGAAGTCTATTCTTCCTTTCTCACATAGAATCTCTTCATCAACATGAACACTTACTACCTCCCCGAGAAACAGGTGGTGAATTCCAAGCTGTAATCTGCTTCTGACGACACACTCTATGTTTACAGGGCACTCTCTTATGATAGGTGGCTTTATTTTTTCCGCAGGTTCCGGGGTCAGTCCAGTTTCAGCAAACTTGTCCACGTCTTTTCCTGAAAACGATCCGCAGAAGTCTGTTTCCTTCAAAATTTCCATTGTCGGAATATTAACTGCGAACTCTCCTGAGTGCTCAATCAGCTTGTATGAATATCTGCGAGGCTGAACGCCTATGCCTAAGATAGGCGGATTAGAACAGACTACTCCTACCCACGCTAAAGTAATTATGTTCGGCTTTCCTTCCGCGTCAACACATGTAACGAGAACAACTGGGCACGGGAATAAAGCAGACCAAGGGTCTTTCGTGACTTTCATAGTTTGACCTCTTCTGAAACCGGGAATTTTACGCATGCATGCGAGTGCCATCACGCGTGCTTGCTCTGTTTAAGGATCGTTTTGAGCTCAGTATCTGTGATTGCTCCCACTTGATGAAGTGTTTTCGCAGCTTCACTCGCCTTCAACAGGTGGTGGAGCTGAACGCTGCCTTCACTGAGTCTCTCTCTGCCACCCTCTTCTCGATCGATCAAGACGACCGCGTCATTCACTACTCCTCCTTCAGTTCTTAGCGAAGCCACTGCTTTCATTATCGATTTGCCCGATGTTGCAAGGTCGTCAATAATCAGAACCATGTCTCCGGGATTGAGCACTCCCTCAACCTTACGTTCTCTCCCATGTGCTTTCTGTGCTGTCCGTGGAAAAAGAAGGGGTTTCCTTAATTCATGGGCTACAACGGAGGCAAATAGTAAGCCTGAAACAGGAATTCCAGCGATTCGCGTGAAACTGTCGGTACCAACATGTTCCCTCACCATTTCAATATACACATTGCAGACTTGCTCGAAAGCATCTGGGAAGCTGGGAACTAATCTCAAGTCGATGTAGTAAGGACTCATCTTCCCACTCGTCAGCTTGAAAGCTCCAAATCTAAGAGCGCCAATCCTGTAAAGAACTTTGCAGAGTTTTTCTTTCAATTGCTCAGCTTGAGGAGTCAAGGATTCGGTCTCACCCTGCAGCTAAAATGGACTTCTGCAAAAGTCAACACACGGGGTCTCATACTGAACCTGTGCTCAGCAGACTCCTGCAACCATTTCAAAAGTGCTGCACACCGCGAGTTCTTCATCTTCCGAAATTGTTCTTTCTTTAACCAGTATCTTCTCCAGTGAGCACTCATCATCTACCCAATGTTTGCAGTCCCTTCTTTCACAGGTAACCTTCGTCATCCTAATCAGCTAGCTTATCAATACAATGTTCGCCAATTATTAACCTTAACTAGCACATCTGAAGAAGCAGTTTTTCCTTCGATATGCTTAAAAGATCTGTCCTTGGTAAGGTTTCCCTCTGGCGTAGAAGGAATACTGATGGTGAATGTATGGTTTCCATACGGAAAAACAGAGATCTGCGCACGTATTCCCACACGTAATTTCCTCGGAGCAATTAGCCCGAAAGACAAACCATGCGTAGCAGGTGGCAGAGAAGAAATCCTCCGAGCACTGAAGAATCCCATCAGCTCCAAACCACTAACGGAGTTAGTGAATCCGGGAGACAGCGTCGCCATAGTCGTCGATGACATCACTCGTCCTGCACCCTCAGAACTGCTGATTTCCCCCCTTCTCGAAGAGCTGAACCAGCAGGGCGTGGAGGAAAAAGACATCACAATAATCTTCGGATGTGGAACTCATAGGCCGGTGAAGCCTGAAGAGGCTGAAGAACTGCTCGGAGAAGACACTGTTAAACGAATCAAGACCTTGAGCCACAACTGCCTCGATAAGGACTTAGAGTTCTTGGGAAAAACAAAGAAGCACGGCACCGATGTTTATGTGAACAAGACTTTCGCCAAGGCAGACGTGAGAATACTCACAGGAGACATCGAAATGCATTACTATGCAGGTTTCGGTGGCGGTAGGAAGAGCGTGCTTCCCGCTGTCTGCGGTGCAGAGACAATTCAGCAGAATCACAAGATGATTTTAGATCCAGAAGCCAGAACCGGAGTCCTTGAAGGAAACCCCATTCACGAAGACATGGTGGAAGCAGCAAAACTTGCAGACATAGCGTTCATTCTTAACGTTGTGACCAACAGCGAAGGCAATATCATCAAAGCCTTCGCCGGAGATCTTGAAGCAGCTTTCTATGAAGGGGTCAAACTCGCCGAAGAAGTCTACAAGGTACCGATAAGCCGCCGTGCAGACATCGTCGTAGTAAGCTCCGGAGGACACCCAGCAGACATCGATCTCTATCAAGCCTACAAGGCAGTAGATCACGCTTTAGACAGCGTGAAACGGGGAGGTGTCATCATATTACTCGCTGAATGCCCGGAAAGCTACGGAAACGAAGTCTTCTACGATTGGATGATACGATTCGAAGACGCCAAGTCGATGAAGAAGGAGATCAAGAAACACTTCGCCACAGGCGGACACAAAGCCTACTTTCTAATGCAGACACTGCAGAAGTGCCAGGTGATCCTCGTTTCAGCAATGCCTGACTACTATGCGCTCAACGTGTTCAGACTACGTACAGCAAGGGCAGTTAATGATGCCCTACGCGAAGCCTTCGAGATCGCTGGGAGCAAAGCGAAGGTCTGGGCGATCCCTAATGGTCATAAGACACTTCCGTTTCTGGAAAACTTGGCCTGAATAGACGTACCTTTCTTAGTTTACATGCATCTTCACCCTACCGACCAGACGCGTGGCACACACGAGAAGCTTCATCAAAAGCTTTTAACCCAAGTTTTCAGTGTCTAGACAATGGCGGTAAACGGTGCAGAAGACCTTCACTCTGCGTCAGTTTCAACCTGGGGACTTGGAAAGCGTAATGAGCATCAACCAAGTCTGCCTACCTGAAAACTACGCACCAATCTTCTTCATCGATCTCCATGAAAGGTCTCCTGCCACATTCATCGTAGCCGAAGAGGACGGTCGACTCGCAGGCTATGCAATGTGCCGGATTGAGACAGGCTTCTCCAGCTTCTCCCGTACTCGTCTCACCAAGAAGGGACATGTAGTATCCATCGCCGTTCTCCCTGAACACAGACGCAAAGGCTTGGGAAGTAGGCTTGTCAAGAAAGTTCTGATGGCAATGGAATTATATAAAGCAAAAGAATGTTTCCTGGAAGTGAGACTCAGCAATCATCAAGCAGTGGGCATGTACAACCGACTGGGCTTTTCAGAGATCCGCATAAAACGAAAGTATTATGCAGATGGAGAAGCCGCATTTATGATGGCGAAAAAACTTCAGTAAGCTGTGCACCCACAATCTAAAAGAACTGGGTTCCGGAAACTTCCATCTGACGACGTAGCCATTTCTCGTCCTTGTCATTAATCCAGTCAATGAAGCTCAGCAGGCTTCTTGCAAAGCTGAGAAGACTAAACAGTAAGAAAAGCCCGAAGAAGAATCGTAGATCAATCATTAATACAACTGATTCGACTTGAAACTGGACAATGCTGCCGTGCATGGCGAAGGCGAAGTAGATCATCATCGCAAAGGAATAACCTATCTTAAGGATGGGGTTGAAAATCAAGCCTCGGGATAACTCGTTAGCAAAGGTGAAAACAACTAACATTAACATAAAAACAACGGAGAGTGACTCAAAACTATAGACCTCCTGAAGTGGACCAATCAACATCGAGAA
This sequence comes from Candidatus Bathyarchaeota archaeon, assembly GCA_023131555.1. Classification (GTDB taxonomy): domain Archaea; phylum Thermoproteota; class Bathyarchaeia; order Bathyarchaeales; family SOJC01; genus JAGLZJ01. The sequence goes on from JAGLZJ010000043.1 coordinate 3,867, forward strand.
AGCGTAGAAGAGCAGACAGATGAATGCTACCTTGATAGATGCCTTCAAGAACCGCTTCGCCAATTCACCCTTCGTTAGCAGTTCGCGACTCTCTTGGCTTCCACTCATTTCTCAATCACCCATGGACCATAAGTAAAGTCGGCGGTCTCCCAGAAGAGGCGAACAGAGTCTACTCCAGATGCTACGGACAGCTGAAAGAATCCACTGAAGGATCCATTAAAATCCTCCATGTACTGAACGTGAACTGGAAGCCGGTCGACTGCTTCCGCTTGACCTAAGGTATTCAGAATCTCTAAGCGAAGCGTACCAGATGTATTGAAGTAGGGGCAGTGATTCTGAAAGCTTATCGGTACCATGAATTGTACGTGGGAAGTGTTGAACTGGCTGTACTGAGGGTTGGAGACGCTGAGGTTGAATAATGGTGCACCCCATGGGATTGTCATGTTTGTCCCAAGCTCAAACGGAATAATCCCAGCGTAGTCCAGCGACGCGGAGCTGTAGAGGGTGAGATCTGAATCGTTGAATAGATACTGCTCTTGAACCAGCATTTCGTTCACGCAGAGGCTGATGTTGTGAAGAATCTCTGCTTGTTGTTGGGGACTAATCGTTCCTGCTGTCGTTTGTGAACTCGCAAGCTCTACCCCTCCGTCTCCAAGTATCTGAGTATTCAAGGTCAGATCGGTTATGTCGTAGTAGCCTTCATTGGCGATTTCCATAGGCCACGTCACCAGAACGCAGTTTGCTTCGAAGGACGAATGCGGTTCAGAGAAGTCGACTTTGACACATGTTGCCGAGTAAGCGCAAGTAATAACGAATGCAATGGTAAATATCCAAAAGAAGCGTACTACCCAACTGAGCGCCTTTAATGGCACTTTCATTGGGTTTAATCTTCCTTGGGACTTTCAGTCGTTATGAGCGCTTCGGTTTCTTCTTCATGCTCAGGCATTGGGATGAGTTGAACCCCTGGCTCTTCTTTTTCCTCAAGGGGTGGGCTAGCCTGTCTTATGTATTCTCTCGCAGGGGGTGATGGCTCCTGCAGTTTTTGAGTGGCTTTTTGCCTGACTAAGGGGATGCTTCTCATAGTGAGAAGAGAACCTATCCATCCCATGATGCCTAGATACATTAAGTGTATGCATGCTTGGATGAGTGGCGCCAGAGCGTCTCCGAAGATTTGTGCCAGGTTGCTGGAGGCCACTATTGACAGGGGTCGTTGCAGGAACAAGAACGCATTCATGAAAGTAAACACGAGTAAGGCGACGCCGACGAATAGGATGATTATCCCAGTTGTCTGAGGCTTATTAGAACCCAGTCGCATTTTCTGTTCTCCTATTAGACTTTGAATCCGATGCGTTTTTTATTAAAATTTGTGTAGAAAGAATCAATATTACCAGTTCATTCTCATCAGCTCTCGAGGCTGATGCGGAGTTTTCACTGCTTTTGAGCGGTGAGTGAATCTGGAAGACGCAAATATTATAACATCAAGCGTGAACTATCAGATGGCTTTGGACAGGTAGCGTGTACAGTTGGTGTAGGAGCTGTTCAGGTGTCCGGCTCGGAATCACAAGGCAAAGCACTATTCCGTCACAAAGGAGAGTCTCGAGACCTGAGGAAACCAATCAGCCCCATTCAGGAAATGACTACAAGATATCTCAGAGCGATGCCTCTCAGAGAACTCTCTGACCTGAAAGTTGTAAGGCAGGAAATCGAAGCAGGCAACATCATTATCCTCAAGGTTACTCCTTTAGCTACCAGAAGCGTTGACGACGTCAAGAAAGCCGTCAATGATCTGTGCGGCTTCGTAGAAGACGTAGATGGTGACATCGCCCGTTTGGGAGAGGAGAGAATAGTGGTGGCGCCTTCAGGCGTTCGCATTTGGCGCGAGAAGACGGTTTCTCCTGATGAAGAGGTTCCTACCGCAACCTGAGAGTCTCAAGGGTTTCCGGAGCAACTGAGTTCATTCTGAACCTTCGCCTGAAGAAGTTGGAGAGACTCAAACACTTCGCTCTTTCCCCATGACCAACTATCAGCTTGTCGCATCTTGGAGTCAACCTTCGGATGTAGCTGATGATCTGTCGCCTATCTGAATGCCCGGAGAATCCTTCAATTGACTCGACGCGGAGCCGTACTCGGATGAACTCGATTTTCCCGTTCTTGCCCATCACAGGAGCCTGCGTCAAGCCTTTTTGCACTCTGCTCCCTAGGGTGCCATTGATCTGATAGCTAACAAATATTATTGTATTGAGTTTGTCAGATGCCAATCGCCCGAAATAGTCTATAATTGGTCCGCCTTCCAGCATGCCTGCTGTAGCCATTATGATACTCGGTTCCCCTTCTACGATGTCGTCTCTGGCGCTTGGGTGCTCCACGATTGTGAAGTAGTCGGATTGGAAGGGATTTATCCCCTCGTGTAGAATGCTTCTTCGAACTTCACGGGCTAAGTGTTCAGGGTACGCAGTGTGGATGGCTGTTGCTTCGGAGATCATCCCTTCTATAAACACAGGCGCTTCCTTCATCTGACCGCGCTTCATGTAATTATCAATCACTAGCATTATCTCCTGTGCTCGTCCAACCGCAGGTACCGGTATCAGAACTTTCCCCCCTTGTTCCAGCGTTTCGTTGATTATAGATGAAAGCTTCTCTTCGGCTACGATTCTAGGTGGCATGATATCATTGGGCGCTCCATATGTGCTCTCTGTTATGATAGTCTCGACTCGAGGAAATTCACTGGTGGCGGCTTCAAGAAGCGTCGTCTTGGCGTATTTGAAGTCTCCTGTGTACACGAGATTGTGTAGGCCTTCCCCAATATGGAGGTGAGTTACTGATGAACCTAGTATGTGACCTGCGTTATGGAGAGTCAGCCTAATATCCGGAGAGATATCGGTGACGATTCCGTGGCGTAGCGGTAATGTGTGCAGAACGCAATCTCTGATGTTCTTCTGATCGTAAGGCGCGATGTTGCCCTGCTTGCCTGCAACATCTAAGTAGTCCAATTGGAGCAGAGTCATCAGATTCGATGTGGGCGCAGAGCAATAGACTGGTCCGTCGTACCCGTACTTGAAAAGAAACGGAAGAAAACCACAGTGATC
>JAGLZJ010000044.1 GCA_023131555.1 Candidatus Bathyarchaeota archaeon
ACCGCATTCTATCCAGAAGGAGGAGGACAGCCAGGAGACAGAGGTCACATTGAGTTTGGAGGAAAGTCCATTGCGGTTACTGATGCCCAGAAAGTTGGCACGGTGATCATCCATTCTTTAGATGGCAAGCCTCCTGAAGAAGGCGCGAAGATAAAGGGGTTCATCGACTGGAAGAGACGCATCTACCTTATGAGAGCCCACACAGCTACGCATCTCATTATGGGAGCTGCTCGCAGAGTACTAGGCCAACACGTCTGGCAGACAGGAACCCAGAAGGATGTGGAGCAAGCAAGACTCGACATCTCCCATTATCAAAGACTGACGTTGAAGGAAGTGAGTAAAATCGAATCCTTGGCAAACCAAGCCGTGTTAGAGGCGATTCCAGTAGAAGTAAACTGGCTTCCTCGAAACGAGGCTGAGGCGAACCACGGCTTCCGCCTTTACCAAGGGGGTGCAGTCCCTGGAAAGGAGATTCGCGTCGTCAGAGTGGGGAACTGGGAAGTTGAAGCATGTGGAGGCACACATGTGAAAAACACAATCGAAATCGGCTTCATCAAGATCTTGCACACCGAAAGGATTCAGGATGGCATTGAACGAATAGCCTACAGCACAGGCCAATACGCTCTGAAGGCGGTTCAACAGAAGGAAGAGCTGATCCAACAGCTCTCCAAAACTCTGAATGCACCAGTAGACAAACTACTACCTACCACAAAACACCTATTGGAAGAATGGAAGGTAACTCGACGAAACAACGAAAAACTTGAGAAAGAGCTAGCCAAACATGAGCGTGAAGCAAGTAGGGCTATTGAATGGGAAAACATCCGAGGTTTCAACGTCGCAAGTGGCATAGTTAATTGGGTCTCAACGGAGCAAGGATTAGTCTCCGTCAACAACGAACAGCTGAAGGACCGTCCAAACACAATCGCACTCACGGGGGCAATCATCAACGGCAAAGCAAGAGTCATCGTGTCTGGGTCCTCCGACACGTTCAACAGGGGCTTCAAAGCAAATGAGGTTGCCTTCAAATCTGGTGAATTACTAGGAGGGGGAGGAAGCGGCTCAGTAAGCTTCGCTCAAGCAGGAGGTCCGAAAACTGAAAAGATTCAGGAAGCCATCGATGTCGCCAAGAAAACAATAGAACAGCTTGACGAAACTGTTAAAAGAGGTTCCAAAGATAAGCATTCAGGTGCTGGAAAATGAGGGACCGTTTCCTCAAAAGCGAACGCCAAAACATTTAATACGCTATCGCATCCTCCAGAACCCTCCATGAAAGTTCTCCCGCAATTTGAAGCTAAATGGCAGAAGGCCTGGGAGAAAGCACAGATTTTCCACGCTGACCCAGACACGAAACGCAAGAAGTTCTTCGTCACTTTCCCATATTCATACGCGAATGGACCACTTCATGTAGGACACGCCTTCACTGCGGCTCGAGTTGACGCCTTTGCGCGTTTCAAGCGGATGCAAGGCTTCAACGTCCTCTTCCCGTGGGCTTGGCATTGGACAGGGCAGGCGATTGCAGGGGCAAGTGAACGAATAAGGTCTGGTGACACAGACTTCATTAAGGCACTACGGGAAATCGATGGAGTTCCAGAGGAGGAGTTGCAGAGGTTCACCGATCCAGAGTACATGGCGCAGTACTACACGAGAGAAAATAGGACCACTGTCCGCTCTGCAGGTTTCTCTATAGATTGGAGAAGAGAATTCAACACGACCACCCCTGCGTTCAGCCGATTCGTCGAGTGGCAATATAAGAAACTCCGCAAAAAAGGCTACGTTACTAAGGGGACCCATCCTGTAGTTTGGTGTACTCACTGCAAGAGCCCTACAGGAGACCATGATCGCCAAGAAGGAGAAGGAGTCAGCCCTGAAGAATACGTTTTGATAAAGTTTCGATATAACGATTCATTTCTACCAGCAGCAACCTTCAGACCAGAGACGATCTTCGGCGTCACAAACATTTGGATGAACCCAGACGCTGAATATGTCGAGGCTGAGGTTAATGGAGAGAAGTGGGTGGTTAGCCACGTAGCTGCCCGTAAACTCAAGGAACAGAAACGAGATGTTCACATCATCCGATGCTTCAAAGGAAGGGAGCTTATTGGAAAAGAAGCTGTGGCACCATTAATCGAACGAAGAGTCCCAATCCTGCCAGCGCGATTCGTGGACGCAGACTATGCAAGCGGAATAGTCTACAGTGTTCCAGCTCACGCGCCTTTCGACTGGCTTGCCTTGAAAGATCTGCAGAAAGACTCGGATTCCCTAATGGAATATGAGATTCCGAAGAATGTTTTAAAGAGAATCCAACCGATCTCCATCATCAGAACAGAAGGTTTTGACGACTATCCCGCTGCTGAAGCCATAATTCAGGTCGGTGCTAAGGATCAATGCGACCCAAAAGCTGAGAAAGCAACTAAATTCGTCTATAAGAAGGAGTTTCACAAGGGAGTTCTGAAAGAGAACTGCGGTAAATACGCTGGTAAAACCGTGCAGGAAATCAAGCCGATTCTAGTCAAAGACCTTGCGAACAAGAACAGTGCGGAAACAATGTACGATCTGCCACAGCCCGTCATATGCCGATGTCTTCATCCATGCATCGTCAAGGTGCTTGAAGAACAGTGGTTCTTGAAGTACAGCGATGGGAGATGGAAGAATAGAGCAAAAGAAGCGCTAGACCAAGCTACAATCTGTCCCGAAACAGCAACCCAGTGGTTCCTTGCCACAATTGACTGGCTACGGGACTGGCCCTGTGCCCGCAGAAGCGGGTTAGGCACACCCTTACCGTGGGACAAGGAATGGATCATAGAAACCCTGAGTGACTCAACAATATACATGGCATTCTACACAATCAACAAGCAAATTAGAGAGCATGAAATAAGCCCTGAGAAGTTAACAGCGGATGTCTTCAACTGGATCTTCTATGAAGAAGGAGATCGAGATGAAGTGGCTGAGAAAGCCGGGATCGACAAGGAAGTCTTGCAGGAGATGCGAGACGAGTTCACATACTGGTATCCTGTTGACATGCGGAACTCCGCAAAGGAACTCATACCGAATCACCTGACCTTCTTCTTATTTCAACATGCAGCCCTGTTCCCACGCGAACACTGGCCTAAGATGATAGGGGCTAATGGCATGTTAATGAAAGACAGGAAAAAGATGTCGAAGTCAAAAGGCAACTTCGTCACCTTCAGAGGCGCACTGGAACAATACGGAGCTGATGCCACACGATGTGCATTGCTACTCGGCGCAGAAGGAATGGATGATCCTGAATGGAGAATTGAGAGTGCTCAAGACGCCACAAACAAGCTTGAATCATTCTATAAATTATCTAAGACCATCAGTGAAGGGAAGTTCGATGACTATCGAAGTGGACAGCTTGAGGCTTGGTTAGTCAGCATCCTACAGCACAGAATCCAGCGGGTGACAGATAACCTAGAGAAGCTAAAGACGAGAACAGCCTTGGAGAACGCTTTCTTCGAGGTCTGGAACGACTTCCGCTGGTACATACGTCGGAAGGGTAGTTCACAGAATGAGGTTCTGAAGGAAGCGTTGAAGACGTGGGTGAAGCTGTTGACACCGTTCATTCCCCACTTGTGCGAAGAAGTATGGAGAGACCTCGGGAACGAAGGATTTGTCGCTCTAACCGATTGGCCGAAAAGCGACGACGAGAAGAAAGATCCTGCTGCGGAAGAGGGTGAAGCTTTAGTAAAAGCCGTACTCGATGACTCATTGAGTATAATTCAAGCCACGAAGACGAAGCCCAAACGGATCTGTCTCTATGCGGTTGCTGATTGGAAATGGGAAATTTTCCTGGAAGGTCTAACTCTCTCGTTGAAGGAAGACACCGTGCAGAACCACTTGATGAAGCAGCTGATGCAGTCAATCGATAAACGGATGGGTGGAGTTGATAAGGAAACAGCCCGTTTCACGTCAAACGTGGTCAGTCAGATTAACCGGATGCCGAGGGATCGAAGGGAGAGACTGCTATTGGTGGGTAAAATTAACGAGGATGCTTTACTCAGGAAAGCGAAGTCCTTCTTAGAAGCAGAACTGGACTCAGAAGTCCTCATCTACGGAGAGGGGGAAACGGAGATACATGATCCTAAGAATCGAGCAAAACTGGCGAAACCGTACCGCCCCGGTATCTACCACGAATAGCATTCTAAAGATGCATCTGAAGCGAAGAGAGAACGTTATTGTCTACTTTGATGTGGTAGTTCTTCCGTCCGCCTGAACTCGTGGTGGTATAGTAGTCCTTACCTTTCCGAAGTTTGCTACCATACAGAAGAGCAAGAACGGTCCTGCCGATGTTTATAGAGGTAAGCTTATCGTTGGGAATTGTCTCCTCAATCTCTTCCTTCAGCCGCCTTGGGTTGATGGCATAAACAAACCCAACATTCGGGTTGGTCTTCTTCAAACTCTTCTCCATGTCAGAGATTATGTAGAGAATGAGATCGTAATACGGACTCTTCTTTTTCTCTATTAGATTGTAGTAATTTACTAAGGGAATGGGGATTTTAGAAACTTCAGACACTGCCTTCCCCCATATATAAGCCTTAAGAATTGGCAGATTTAAGTCTTGACCCCTTATAAGGTTCCACAGAAAACGGGAAGAACCAAGTTAAAACTCATTCCAAAGGAACTTCATGTTAATCATAGACAACACGGAAGTATTATATTTCCGTGTTTTCCACTAGCTCTCCATGAAGACAGGGCCCGTGGCGTAGCCTGGATGCTTCTATCGCCAGAGAGCGCGTCGGCCCTCTAAGCCGGAGACCCTGGGTTCGAATCCCAGCGGGCCCGCCACTATTCTGAGCGAAGGAACTTATGCAGGCGGGATTCTCAGGCTACATAGGACGATCTGGGTTTCTTTTCTCGTTTCTTTTTCACTTTCTTCTCTGCTTTCAACCCTTTTTTTACGCCCAGTTGCGTCATCTCAATATCATATTCAATGAAACTCAGGGCGAAATCAGTCATCCGCTGATTCATGTTCTCCAAGTCTTGTTTGGTGAATTTAACCATGATGTCAGGGCTGTTAACCCACTGCTTCCAACCCAACATGCTCATCTCCAAAGCCCGCAACACAAAGTGAATCGACTTGACAAGTTCAAGGCGATCTCTCTTCTTAGTCTTCTCCAGATCCTTCAGCTGGGTTAATATCCTTTCAGAAACCCGAATCCAATGTGAACTCAAAGATTGATCTCCTCAGGAGCACGCCAAAAGAAGCTCCTGCCAGATATAAAGGTTAAGAGCGTCCAATAGAACTTGACGCGGAATCACTCTGATCCTAAGAGCACATGGAAGCAGATGTCATACGAAGCTTTCAAGCAAGGCAGTCAAAAAATGTGCAGTGCAAGTTTAATATTTAACTTCTATATGCTTACTGAGAGATGAAGAATGAGCACTCATGCGGAAGACCTGAAACTGCGTCTTCTAACGATTGAACTGCTTCAGGCTGCTAAACGGCAACACACTTACCGCGAGTTATCAGCTAAGACTGGGCTACCAGTCACCGTGTTAAGTCGCTATGCCAAAGGTCACGTGTTGCCCAACGTTGCAAGGGCTCGTGAGCTCTGGCGAATCCTGCAGAAGCTGGTTGGACTGAAGGTTGAGCTTCGTAGGAAAATCCATTTCAACAGTGCCGGATACTTTGATAACACAGGGATCGTAGGAGACTGCAACATTCTGCGCCAAGCCGCCCGTCACGCACTCGCTGCCTTCGCCGGGAAGCGCGTGACTTTAGTCTTGACTGCTGCAGTGGACGGAATCCCTCTTGCGACCATGGTTGCAGGTCAACTTGGTGTAAACTTGGTCGTCGCCAAAAGATCAAAAGAAGTCGGAGTTCCAGCTTTCATTGAAGAAACATACGTACTGAGAGACTCAGGATACACACAGACACTCCTTATTCCTAAGAACGCGATTAAACGAAAAGACAGCGTCCTCATCGTGGATGACATGATTAAAACGGGTGAAACTCAAAACGCACTGATCAGCCTTGTCCGTAAGGCGAAAGCTGAACTCTCCGCAATGTTCACACTGATAGCCATCGGCGATGAATGGAAAAGGATTCTGGACTTGCCAAAGAGGTGCCAAGTAGAGGTAGTCATCAACGTGAACCCCCCCAAGCGCGAACGCTGAAACTCGCTTTAACCGAGAAATAGCGAGTTCTACTGGCTTACGTCTTGAGGCTGTAACCACGAAAACGATTATATGGCAAGATGGCGTGGTCGAAACCATCGACCAGACGAGACTTCCTCTTGAGACAACAGTTCTGAGACTGAAAAGCTGCAGCGAAGTCGAAGAAGCCATAAAGAACATGAGAATTCGAGGAGCCCCCCTCCTAGGAGTAGCAGCAGCCTATGGCTTAGCTCTGACGGCATACAATTCAAAGTCTAAGGAAAAATGGGAGTTGATCCAACAGCTTTCTGAATCTGCTAAGACATTGAAGCGAACTCGACCTACTGCAGTGAACCTGTTCTGGGCTGTTGACAGGATTATGAAGAAGGTCGAAGAGATGAAGCAAGATCCTCCCGCGAAGATCATCAAAGAAGTCGTCGAGGAGGCTGAGAAAATCGCAGATGAAGACCTTGAGGCAAACAGGAGGATTGGAAAACATGGATCGTCGCTGATTAAGAACGGAGACACCGTGTTAACCTACTGTAACGCGGGGGGCTTAGCTACTGCAGGTTACGGAACAGCCTTAGGAGTCCTACGAGCAGCGTGGGAAGAGGGAACAAAGTTTGAAGTGATCACGGCAGAGACGCGCCCGTTACTTCAAGGTGCTCGGTTAACTGCCTACGAGCTGTTCCAAGAAGGCATTCCCGTCACCTTGATCACAGACAACGCTATAGGTTACATCATCTCGAAGGG
>JAGLZJ010000045.1 GCA_023131555.1 Candidatus Bathyarchaeota archaeon
GCTTCTCAGGCGCCTTTGGAGGAGTATTACGAAGAATGATGTGTTTGCGTTCAATGAGCTCGGCGCGTTCTGGTGATTCGTAGGCGTTCAATCGTCCTATGGAAGTCGTCTCTCCAGTCTTCGTCTTCACTTCTTCGACGTAAACCAGCTCCATTTTGGCCTTCAGCAGTTCTGCAAGCTTCTTCCTTAGCTCCAAGCGGGAGGGCGTGACGCCTTCTTTGCTGTGATCAACTGAGAAAATAACTTCTTTCCTCTTAAGGAGGGGGTTGTCCTTTTTAGATAGAACCGTGATCTTCAAAATGGGTCTCCAGTTGTAGATTATGGCACAGAAGGAAGGAGACTCTGCACTTATAAATCTTGATCGTAATGAAGCCCGTTAAAGTTGGTCAGTTTTCGTCATTGCTTCAACGATTCTTTCCACTCTTTCCCTGATTTCAGTTGTTACTCTAACAACCACCACACCTTGAAGGGGTTGTCCGTAGAGAACAATCGAGTTTAGTGGCACGGTCAGGATGGCGACCAACGCCAGCAGGTCTTCTTCTCCATCTACATGAATCTTCGTTCGTCGGCAAGAATTTGAGGCTTTTTCAATAGCCGACCAAGCTTGGTCAGTTATGGTGCCGGGCGGATTCTTCACCTTGATCACGACATCGGCGTCGGCTTTTATGGGAGGTATCTGTTTTCGCATGATTCTATCATCGACGATGAAGAGGTCGGGTTTGATGTTGTGGTTGAAAAGATATTCGGTGATGTAGTCTCCTACAGAGACTAGTGTGGTGTGGGTCTCCTCGTGAATCAGCTTGTTCAGGGCTTCAATCGTGCTTCCTGAAGAGGCTTTGTAGAGAAGTCCCAGTGGTTTCTTCAGTTTTTTTCTCTGTTGCGGTGTAAGGCGACGTATTCATATCACCTATTAGAAGCAGTGAATCGCCTTATTGATCTATCATACGTCTTTTCAGTTTCCGGAGAGAAGAGGCAACCGGGAAGCTCGTTTCGCTCTCGGTGATAGCGAATGCATTCGCAGCATCTTCCCCTCCTCTGACAAGAAGAGTATGTACACCCGCAGCTCTCTAGATTAAGTTGTAGATTGGGGCAGTCAGCTGGCTTCATTCTGCTTTCCCAGAGTTGCCTAGCGAACGCGCAGGGCGTAACGTCCTTTTTCCGTAATTTTCATCACTTTAGCAATCTCTGATCCTTCGGCGTCCATCACTATTGCCAAGCCGCTGAAGTCGTCGCTGAGAGCGGCCTTGCACTTCGGACAGACAGGTTTTGTTGTTATAGTGCGACATTCGCGACAGGCTTTGACTTTCACGGTGCATCAATCGCCTCCTCAGGTTTCGATACACCTGGTTTCTCCGTCTCTGTTTGAAGTTTCTCCACTTCCTTCTTTATCCATTCCAGTTTCCCAAGGTAGGGTTGTCTAGCAGTTACTCCAACCTTACCTGATCCGCCCCCTCTGGGCAGGGACACTGCAGTGATGCGCGCCCTGATCCGATCACCAGAGATTAGTTTGCGTTTGGTTTCTTTCCCCATCAGTACGCCTTGCTTCTCATCATAGGATATGAAGTCGTCCATTAGCTGGGATACATGGAGAAGAGCGTCGATTGGACCTACACGAATAAAGGCTCCGAAGTCCGCCATTTCTACAACCTCTCCTTCAACTATCTCCTGTAATTTCGGATAGAATGTTAGAAGCGAGAAGCTGACTTTGTGGTATGTGGCTCCATCGCCAGGGATTATCTTGCCGATAGGTTTGACCTCGATGTCGGTGACAGCCATAACGTAGCCGAATTCAGGATCCACCATGCCTTCATACTTAATTCTAAGCTGTTCGCGGCCAGCTTCATTTAATGGAGACCCGAATTTGTCAGGGGGAATACGTATGGTGTCTTCCAGAGACAGCAACTTGAACATTTGTGTGCCTTCTTCCAGTTTTGCTTTACATAGAGTCAATGGATTTAAAGATTTGCTAATTGATGCACTACAGTGATCCGGTCATGGTAAGTTTCGTTTTCTGTCGAAGAAAGATCACGGGAACATTCAGATTTCGCAGTCGCTTCCTCAGTGCTTTGTCGTTTGTGGCTACGCAGTACCCCATCTTGTGGGCGATTCGAACGATTAGATCATCATGTGACTCATGTCTTTCCTCGCTCGCTTCTTGAATCCGACATTGTTCTGCGAATTTCAGGGCAAGGCTGGCCTGTTTTCGTAGTTTGGTCGACTTGTTACGTGAGAGTTTCTGAAGCTCTCTTAAGGTTGCGGATAGGATAACTGGTTCGAAGCGTCTGCCAAGGAGTTTATTCAGTTCATTGAAGATGTCGATCTCGAAGTTGACAGGGGTAAAGAGGAAGCTTGAATCCAACAGAACTTGTGCTGCTTCCCTGTCGCGACCTCCTGCTTTCTGCATCAACTTAAAGTATCCTATTGTCACTGCAGGAGTGGAAGGCGGTTATTTTATGACTCCGTAGCCGATTAGCCGCCATCGTCCAGCCATCTTTCGACTCAGAGCGGATCTCATACCTTTCTCGACGCAGACTGGTCGTGTAAGTTTGATTGTGGCTTCTTCACCTTTCACTGACGTGACTGTTCCAGCAGTTATCGCGGTTCCTACGTCAAGAAGGAGGTTCTCCTTGACACGTACTTTGCTGATCTCAGTCATCTCTTTGGTGCCGACGGCGCGATCCAGAAAGTGGGTTTCCACAGTTGCTTCAGAGACTGTGGGCGGAAGTTTGCCAGGTAAACCTACAAGGTTTCCGGTGAGGCTGTCTGCTTTTGTGAGGGATGGGTCGAGAAGTGTTCCTATTCCAATTAGACCCCCGCATTGAACTTCTTCCACGTTGATTTTTCCAGCCTGGAGGCTTACAATTTTACTCAGCAAAGGTTCGTAATGGGGTTGACCGTGTTTCTCGGTTCGAATTCCGGGGCGGATCTCTATCTCCTCCCCTACGCTGAACTTTCCCCGCATCAGGCTTCCTCCAACGACGCCTCCAGCTAAGTCCTGGAACTGTGTTCCAGGCTTATTGATGTCAAACGAGCGGACGACATACATTAATGGAGTCTTGTCTAGGTCTCTTTTTGGTGTGGGAATATGTTCTTCCATTGCCTGAATCAAAGCATCGATGTTAATGGAGTGCTGTGCTGAGATTGGAATAATCGGCGCGTCTTTCGCTACGGTTCCTTTGAGAAAGCTGGTGATTTCGTCGTAGCTACTTCTTATTCTTGGTTCATCAACGATGTCGATCTTGTTCTGAACCACGATTATTTTGTCTACGCCCGTAATCTGAATAGCTGCCAGATGCTCTCTTGTTTGGGGTTGAGGGCAGTGTTCGTCCGCTGCAATGACGAGTATTGCACCGTCCATGACAGCGGCGCCTGAGATCATCGTGGCCATCAGTGCTTCATGACCTGGTGCGTCTACAAAGCTGATGGCTCGCACGAATTCGCATTCGTCTTTGCAGGCTGCACAGGTGGGTTTGGTTGAGTGGCATTCAGGGGAATTGCACTTGGGGCACCGGTATATGGCTGCATCGGCGTATCCAAGCTTAATTGTGATGCCTCGCCTCAGTTCCTCACTGTGTTTCGCGGCCCACACGCCTGTTAGAGCCTGTACTAGTGTAGTCTTGCCGTGGTCCACATGGCCGATTGTGCCGATGTTTATCTCTGATTGGCGAATCTGAGTGGATTTCTGTTCTTCTGTGGAGGACACGCTCAACATTATTCCTGACTCTAATAGTTGTGTTGAAGAAGAATGGTTATCTGGTTAAAAAGCTTCCCGACGATTCCTTGTGTGCTGTGCGTGTGATCGGCGACTCAGCATTTAGGTGCTTATTCAGCCTTTTGGCTGGTGGTGTCTTCAGCCTGTTCTGCGTCTTCGGAGGTAGCGGGCTCAGAGGCATTCTGGGGTTCGGTAGCTTTAGTGCTTTCTTTCTCAGGCTTCTTTGCTTCTTCTTTCTTTGGTTGCGCTTTGCGTGGGGTTTTTTTCTTCGTCTGCTTCGGTTTCTCAATGATCTTCATGTTGACTTGAAGGATATCTTCGGTGATCACTTTGCCTCTCAGCGTCTTCCTTCTGCGTTGGCCTTCGACCGTCGAGTGGATGCCTACTCCTTTTGCCAGTATTACGCGGGTCCTTACGCCTCCTTGAATGTCGCGACGCATAGGGAACCCGTCCTTATCAGAGCCTCCTGTAATCTTCAGTTTGTGTCCTCCTAAGCCAACGGCAGTTCCGTCGATGACTTCTCCGAGGTGTCTTCCAACGAGAGGAACTGCTCGGGATCCTTCCAACTCTATAAGCTGGGATCTTCCAGTTTCCGGGTCTGAAAGGACTATCTTGAACTTTGCCATGTGGATACCACGTGAACCGAGTTTTAATATGCATTGTTCCGCGTGTTTTTAAACCTTCGCAGATCTTTCCGCTGCGGATCAATGGAGGCAGATCCAGTCTCCAAGAGCACGTAAAGTTAATAGGACACTAACCTTACAACCAATTAAACTCACGGAATGGAACCGGAAACATGTCTAAGCTCAAGAAGATTACTTCACGTGCAATCAAACTGATGGATGTTAAGAAGAATATTCGAGACATCGGGATAATCGCTCACATTGACCATGGCAAAACGACGATGACAGACAGCCTGCTGACTGAAGCCGGCCTCTTAAGCCCTACGATTGCGGGAAGAGCACGGGTTCTTGATTACCTGGAAGAAGAACAGAAGAGAGGCATCACAATAAAAACAGCCAACATCAGCCTCCTCCATGAAGAGGAGGGAGAAGAGTATCTAATCAACCTGATTGACACGCCGGGCCACGTTGATTTCACTGGTAAGGTCACGCGTGCCTTGAGGGCTATAGATGGAGCCGTGGTTGTGGTGGATGCTGTTGAGGAAGTCATGGTTCAAACTGAAACTGTTACTCGTCAGGCATTGAATGAACTAGTCAAACCTGTCTTATTCATAAATAAGGTTGATCGGCTGATCAAGGAGCTTAAGCTGAACGCTGAGGAGATTCAGGTGAAGCTTGCCCGCATAATACGAGACTTCAACAACCTTATTGCAGTGTATGGCGAGGAAGATCAGAAGGAGAAGTGGAAAGTTGACCCTGCAGAAGGCACGGTTGCCTTCGGTTCAGCCCTGCATCGGTGGGGTTTCACGGTAGATATAGCTAAGAAGAAGAACGTTAAGTTCAGCGAGATCATAGACCTGTACAAGAAGGAGCAGGCTGATGGACTTGTCGATAGACTGCCCCTCCACGAAGCCATTCTGACGATGGTGGTGAAGCACCTTCCGAACCCTCTTGAAGCCCAGCGTTACAGAATCCCGAAGGTGTGGAAGGGCGAGATTGATTCAGGTATGGGGCAGGCGATGCTGAAGGTGGATCCGGAGGGAGGCACAGGAATGGTGATCACGCTAACGCAGATGGATCCCCATGCAGGGCTGGTGGCTACAGGACGCATCTTCTCCGGATCCGTGAAAGGAGGAGACCGCGTGTACCTCGTCGGGGCAAAGAAGGAATATCGAGTTCAACAGGTAGCAATGTACATGGGCGCTTTCAGGGTTCCAGTAGAGAAGATTGATGCGGGAAACATAGCTGCCCTACTCGGCCTCGACCTGGCGAGAGCCGGCGAAACCCTTGTCAGCGCAGATCATAAAGATGGAATGGTTCCTTTTGAGAGCATAACATACGTTTCTGAGCCAGTAATCACCATCGCCGTGGAACCTAAACGCCCGAAGGAACTGCCTCGCTTGATAGACGTGATGGAGCGCCTTTCCATAGAGGACCCGAACCTTGTCACAAGCATAAACAAGGAGACAGGAGAATACCTGCTCAGCGGCATGGGTGAACTGCATCTGGAGATCGCGATAAAATTCCTCCGTGAATACGCTGGCGGAAACCTTGAAATTATCACGTCGAAGCCGCTGGTCGTTTACAGGGAATCCACCCAGTCGCCTGGAGCGGTGGTGATGGCGAAGAGCCCGAATAAACACAGTAAGTTCTGGATACAGGTGGAGCCACTCGACGATAAGACAATCCAGATGATAGAGAAAGGAGACTTAGCGGAGCAGATGGGAAGGAAGAGAATGGGAACAGCCTTAAAGGAAGCAGGCTGGCCCACAAAGGAAGCGAGGAACATTTGGTCCCTGGAAGAGCATAGAAACATTCTGGTAGATATGACGAAGGGTGTTCAATACCTCCGAGAGGTGCGAGACATGTTCATCGCAGGCTTCAGATGGGCGTGTCAGAATGGTCCGCTCTGCGACGAACCTATTCGGGGACTGAAAGTGAAGCTTCTTGACGCCTCTTTGCATGAAGACCCTGTTCACAGGGGTCCGGCTCAAGTCATGCCAGCTGCCAGACGGGGACTATTGGGTTCCTTCCTTTCCTCAGACCCGGTTATACTTGAACCAATCTACAAGATCGGTGTCTCAGTTGCCTCTCAATGGGTGGGAGAAGTCACCAGTCTGATCACTAGAAAACGGGGGAAGATCACTGCATCCGAGCAGAAAGGACCGTTGACATCTATCACAGGCTTCCTCCCCGTCTCTGAAAGCTTCGGTTTATCCGCGGACATGAGGTCAGCCACGTCAGGACACGCATTCTGGCAGACTGCCTTCGACCACTGGGACAAAGCCCCGGCAAGCGTCTCAAAAGAAGTCATCGCAGAGACAAGAGAAAGAAGAGGCATGTCTCCAGAGATACCAAGGGCAAGCAAATTCATCGACCAAACCTAACTGAGCTGAAGCTTCATTTCAGCAAAACTGAAAGCACTGCTTGTTTCATATGCT
>JAGLZJ010000046.1 GCA_023131555.1 Candidatus Bathyarchaeota archaeon
ATAAGCTCGTTTATTGATGGATAAATCTATAGCTGGGGCATCATACACTACGAAGTGTTCCTCGAACATAATGATCTTTGCCTGGGCAGAAGCAGTTACTTTCAAAGGTGTCACGCTGATTCAATATCCTGAGGGCAGTGAGGCTGCGATCCAGCGTGTGTGTGCAAGATCTTCCGTATGCGTGTTGATCCATCGAAGGATTAGTCCCTGCGGGAAACTTTTGCTTCAAAGTCGTCTATTGACAAATCAAGGTCTTGATCTGACTCCAAATCCCCTTTTTCCCTAAGTGTCTGTCTGGCGAGGAGCCAGTATATTATTGCCAGTGCCCTCCTTCCTTTATTGTTAGTTGGGATTACGAGGTCGACACCTGAGGATTCATTGTCGGTGCTACATAATGCAATGACAGGGATGCCCATGACTCCTGCTTCTCTTACAGCTTGAGCATCTGCCTTTGGATCTGATACGATGACCACTGATGGCTCGATGTGGTTAGGGTACAGAGGATTGGAGAGCATTCCCGGTACGAATCTTCCAGTCAAAGGAGTTGCCTTTATGACTTCACTGAACCGTTTTGCAGGGTGCCTAGCGTACAGTCTTGCAGCTACGACACCGACTTTTTCTGGGTCAAACCTAGAAAGGAACTTTGCGGCAATGCGAATTCTCTCATCTGTTTTCTTGACATCCAGCACGAATAAGCCATCAGGTCTGACACGGTAGATGAATTGATCCATGTTCTTCGATTTCATCCGGGTTCCGATGTGAATGCCAGCGGAGAGCAGTTCATCGCGTGAAAGCAGTAGATCGTCTTCTTTCTCTATGACTACTTCGTCACGTACTTGTTCAGCATCTGCTGAGCTTGTTCCCACAGCATCGTCGACTCCTTCCTGCGGGTTAGCATCCGCTTGGTCTGTTTTCACAACGTTGGTTTCTTCATCTTTTTCCTTTTCTGGCAACTACTCATTTCCCCGTGTTAGTGCACGCAATGGAATCTCAGCCATCTTGGCTCTCTTTCGAAGAGTATCTTCTATCCTAATAAGCTCGTTGATCTTGGCTATTCTAGCGCCTTCGATCACGCCGGTCTTGATTATCGGACAGTGGAAAGCTACTGCAAGGTGTGAGATCTCAGCGTTCACTGTATCTCCAGACCTGTGTGAGACAATCGGTGCATACAACGCCTCTCTAGCGGTCTTTGCGGCCTCCCAAGCGTCGGTCAGAGTGCCAATCTGGTTGGGTTTGATTATCACAGAGTTGCCTGCTGACTGCTCTATTCCATGCCTTAGCCGTTCAACATTTGTTGCGAATAGGTCATCGCCGCAGATCAGGCAGTCATCTGCGGTTTTGGTTAGCCAAGTAAAGTTTCGGTAATCTTCTTCGTGAAATGGATCTTCTACATAGACCAAGCTGTATCTTTCTATTAGATCGAGAACATATTCGACTTGTTCTTCAGGAGTCTTCTTGACTCCTGCATGGGAGTATCTGTAGCATTCGTGTTCTGAATCCCAGAGCGTTGATGCTGCAATGTCGATGCCTATGCGGCATTTGAATCCAAGTTGTTTTGAGACTTCCCTGCAAGCTTGAGCCATGAGTTCAAAGGCTTCATCGTTGTTGATGTCCGCGATCCATGCGCCTTCGTCGCTTCTTCCGCTTGTGAATGTTTTTCTTGTTCGGCGGAGCATCTCGCCTACTCTTCTGTGGAAAGCTACGTTTGCTTTTGCAGCATCCCAGAATGACTCTGCGCCTACCGGTAAGACGAGGAACTCCTGGATGTCAGGAGCTCGTCCATGTGCGTGTCTTCCTCCACTCAGTACGTTACCCAGTGGATACGGGAGTTCATAAGCAAGGTATCCTCCCAAGTACTCGAACAGTAGTGCATGATGGGAGTCTGCAGTTGCTTTGGCTGCACAGAGCGAGACTGCATATGCAGTGTTTCCGCCGATTTTACTAAAGTTGTCTGTTCCGTCTATTTCGTGGAGAAGAGCGTCTATTTCTTCCTGCTGAGAAGCATCCATTCCGATAAGCCTGTGGGCTATAGATGTCTCCACGAGTCGCACAGCATCGAGAACGCTATCTTTCGGGTAGTATTTGACTTCGGCTAAACCTTTACTTGCTCCTGCTGGGGCCGCAGCCCGTCCAAATCCTGATCTTGTTTCAATATCCACTTCAATGGTTTCGTCTCCACGACTGTTGAAGATCCTACGTGCAATTACCTGCGTAATCTCAGTGGACAAGGGGAGAATTCTCCTAGGATGAAGAGTGGAGCTGTCTCTTCTTCCCTGTCTCGTGGAACTGGATGATTTCGTCAATAATCTCAACATGTGAAAGAAGCATTCTTCTGCAGCAGTATCGTGTTACTCCAAAGTCATCCAAGACCTGACCTGCGTCTTCACCTTCTTTTACTCTCCTCGTAAAATCTTCCCATTTGTCTCCAACGAGCTTGCCACATGAAAAACATCTGACAGGTATTATCATCAGGCTCTCTTCCATTCACCTGTAACTTTTCTGGCGCTTCGCTCGGGCTCCTGGTCCCCCAAACTTCTTGGATTCCTTTCTTCGAGGGTCTCCAGCAAGCATTGTCCGGTCGTATTCGGTGAAGACAGATTGGAGGTGTTTACTCTTGCTCCATCTGACCAGTCCTCTGGCTATCGCCATTCGGACAGCTTCTGCTTGACCCATGAAGCCGCCGCCAGAGACCTTTGTGTCGATGTCGATCTTTTTCAGCAGGTCATCGTCGGCTTGAAGAAGTACTTCCATAATCTTCAGTCTTGCAGCTTCTGGTTCATAGATCTCTAGAGGAACCTTGTTTATTCGAAATCTTCCCCGTCCAGCTCTTACCGTAGCTCTGGCTATAGCTGTCTTTCTTTTTCCGCTGAGCGTCACTACCTTTTTAGAGCTAGGCATATCAGTCTCCTGGTCGAGACCAACCAATCTCTTGGACTAACTCACCTACGGTGATATAAGGGCTCTTCAGCTTCTCAACGTGAGCTTCTGGCAGCTGTTCCATAGTTTCGCCTTCGAGTTCTCGGGGAACGCCGATGAAGACTCGCAGTCGTCTGTAGGCTTCAATTCCCTTCGGTTTCTTTCGTGGAAGCATTCCCCGTATTGACCTCTTGACGAATCGGTCGGGTTGCCGAGGTAGGTAGGGACCTTTTCTCGGATGTCCAATTTCGAGTCTTTTCTTCAGTTCTTTCACTCGGCTACTTCTCTTGCCGGAGACAACTGCTTTTTCAGCATTTAATATGGTGATCTGCTCTCCTTGAAGCAATCGTTTGGCTACTACTGTTGCCATTCTGCCAAGTATAAGGTCGGTTGCGTCAATAACTGTCATCATAACTCATTCTCTACCTGATGATTTTCACCTTGGAGCCTGACGGGTTTTTTTTAAGCATTTCAGGAAGAGTCAGGCATTTTCCCTTGGCTTTCGTTATCTTTTCCTTTGCTTTAGCTGAGAAGGCGAAGGCGGCAACAGTGATGGGGTGGTTGAGAGAGCCGGTTCCGAGGATCTTGCCAGCTACTGCGACTACATCACCTTTGCCAGTATTTCGGTTCAAGCGACTTATGTTTACGGATGCGAGTCTTCTTCGAGGCTTAGAGAGAAACTCAGCCATTCGACTCCATATCCTTGCATTATGTATTCGCCCAGCTTTCCTTAGCAATCTGATGAGATCCAACAGCTGTGGGTTTTCTGTCTTGGGGTTTCTCACTCTTGAATCCCCTTTAGTTGATCAAGAAGGTTGTTCAGTTTTTCATCGAGGATTTTGAGGGCTTCTTGCAGAATTCTTCGAGGTTTAAGGGCTTCTGTCGATTCGAGGTTGAAGGTGTAAGATTCGTCATCCCACGTCACTTCTATTGCGTTAGGGGTCTTCTCGCAGGCGTCTACGCAGTCTTGGCAGAGACTGCAGTCCTCGATGTTGTGGATGACGATTTCATCCCCTGTCTTCCTCAGGACTTTTCTTGGGCAGACTTTTATACATTTCTCGCACAAGTCACAACTTTTTTCATTGATCTTGATGATTGGTAGATAGCGGTAAGTGCAGACTGCGACAGGTTGCCACCTGGCGTGATCTTTGCCTTTTCCGAGTCGAGCGTAGGCTTCCAGCTTTACCTTCTGTTCTGGTGCCAGTTTGGTTATTGGAATCCTGTTGCTGACAGGAACCACTGAAGGGTTATCTGATTTGAAGTCGCCTGAGTATACTGTGATCGTGTGGTCTCCTGATTCAGATTCCAAGGCTAAGGACACACGACAGAGATTGCAGCCGAATTCGCTTCCGCAGTTGCATGCTTCAGGGAGGTTGTATGTATCGAGATCCGTCTTCAGCGGCATGAGACCTATCCGATGAGCAACAAATTCGTCTCTAAGTACTGATGAATTCTCTATGACTACGACTTCATCAATAGCCATAGTTGGGACTTCGGTCAGGATGATTCTTCGCAGAGTATTCATGAATGCTGCATTCGTTCCTTTGATAAGCAGATGTATTGAAGTATCATCCTCCTTCAAGGTTTTAATGTTCATGCTGCCAACCCCATTAATTTCAAAGCTGAAGACTGTTTTTCGTTCCCTGTTACTTCTATACTCTCCTGCCTCTTCGACCGCCTTTTCTGCGGGTTCCATCATGAGGGACAGGTGTCACTTCCTCAATGCGACCTATGCGGAATCCTGCTCTCGCTAGACCACGAATGGCAGCTTGTGCACCGGGACCAGGAGTTCTAGCGCTGGAGCCTCCAGGGGCTCGTACTCGGATGTGGATAGCGGTTACTCCCTTCTCCCTTGCAGTTGAAGCGGCTGCACTTGCAGCACGCATAGCTGCGTAGGGAGATGATTCCAGACGGTCTGATTTCACAAACATGCCGCCGCTCGTTCGGGAGATAGTCTCTGCTCCTGAGACATCGGTAATGTGTATGATGGTGTTATTGTATGAACTGTAAATGTGAACAACACCCCATCTCTCTGCTTTCTTGCTCAAGCTGGGCTTCCCTCCGCGTAGGATTCAGCTCCAAGTGGAGTAGTGGCCAGTGTCTGGCGTATGGGGTGTTCAGAGTTAGAGAAGGGGCTTGATGGTGCATATAGAATGTGAGCTTCCTCGTCTCTCGGCACAAGATAACTAGGAGCAGTTACCTTTCTTCCTCGGATTGCTATGTGGGCGTGGACGATTAGTTGGCGTGCTTGATGGATGGAGCGTGACAGCCCTTTTTTGAAGACAAGAGATTGCAGTCTTCTTTCCAAGATATCCATCAGCTTCAGATCCAACACGTTGTCTAAAGCAGCGGTCTCTGAAAGCATCCCAAGTCTCTTCAGCCGGTCCAGAAGCTGCTCCTTGAGTTTTGCTCCTTCTTCTTCAGACATGCCTAGAACGCTACGTGCTATCCCACGGAATTTGGAGAGCATCGTTTTATGGCGCCACAGTTCTCGCTTGTTTCGAAGTCCGTATTGACCGACTAGGTTCAGCTCAGTCTCCAGTGTGTCGATTCGCCAAGGAAATCGAGGGGTCTCATACTTCTTGCGTTGCTTCTTCGGGTCGCCCATTACCTCTCTCCCGCTCGGACTCTCCGTTTTCTTACGCCTATTGCTTTTCCCTTTCTTCCAGTGGCCTTGGTGCGTTGGCCTCGAACTTTCAGTCCATAAGAGTGTCGATATCCTCTCCATGATTTGGATGCCTTCATACGGTCGATGTCCGTCTTCATTTGCAGGACAAGGATGGAGCCTGTGCGGTGCAGGTCTTCGCCTGTCTCCAGGTCCTTTCTGTAGTTGAAAAGCCACTTCGGAATATTCTGGTCAGTTGGGTTCTGGACAATCTCTTCGATCTTCTTCAGGTCTTGTTCAGGTAGAAATCCCAGTCTGGCTTCAGGATTTACTCCGCTGTTCTTCACAATGGCGTTGGCTATGCTGGGACCGACACCTTTTATTTTAGCAATTGCGTGAACGACCTTCAGGGATCCTTCTAGGTCTGTTTCAGCAATTCGCGTGATGTGACGGAATTCCTTGGACATTTTCGAATCCAGTTTTAAGCTTCCTACCGAAGATATTGGGCAATTTATATAAAGTTTCCTTTAGTTGTGCGCGTGCACAGGCTACTTTGGTCTGCTTCACGTACACATTTCAAAGAAATAAAACATATAAGGTATGCTGCGGGGTATACCAGATATGCGCGATGGAGATGAGCCCCCGCAGCGCTTCAAGAAGCGCCACGTTCGACGCACCACCATAATACTTGAAGAAGAAGAACGCAAGTACATAGACACCCTCATTAAGGAAAAGAAAGAGCCGGGCATAAAGCAGCTTTTCTCAAAGATGCTTGACGTCTACAGAAGCATGATGGTCTATGACTGGAAATACCCTGGAGAATACTACATGGGTATCAGCCGCGTGGCCTTCATCAGCATCGAATTGATAAACCTACTCATTTCAGAGATACCGGCTGAACGCCATCTTTCATTAGGCAGAAGAGCAGGGGAAGCGGCCAGAATAAGCTTGGAGACTTCTCTGAATCTTGACCCAAGCAATGAAGAGAAATGGGGCGATGTCTTCAAACGCCTTCGAGTTCAAGGCTTGGGAGACTTCTATCAGAGAGACAGATACATCATAGTAAAAGCGCCTTTCATAAATAACCCTGAGGTTCAACGCGGCTACCTGGAAACCTTGATTGGAGCAAGTCTCATCACACGAACAATAAACCCGCCTTTCATCTATGAACTAACGACTGAACACTAGCACTGATGAGGCAGGCTGCAGGAATTCAGATTCCATCTGATTTCGGGTGTTGATTTCTGGTTC
>JAGLZJ010000047.1 GCA_023131555.1 Candidatus Bathyarchaeota archaeon
CTTTTCTTCACGCTGCAGAACTGTCGAAGACAGCCAATCGAGCGCTACTTATATGAATCAACCTCTGTTTAGAGATCGGTAAGCCACACAGCTTAGGTTGCTGGACTGCGTGAACCTTGAAGACATGAAAAGTGAAATTGGGACTCT
Source organism: Candidatus Bathyarchaeota archaeon (assembly GCA_023131555.1). Lineage (GTDB taxonomy): Archaea > Thermoproteota > Bathyarchaeia > Bathyarchaeales > SOJC01 > JAGLZJ01. The sequence goes on from JAGLZJ010000047.1 coordinate 148, forward strand.
GGTTCGCGAGAAAGGATTCTACAATGATATAGAGGATATCCCGAAAAAAATGCTTTTCGCCTTCATTGAATTAGGTGAAGCCAGCGATGCTTGGAAGAAAGGCGAGGAGGAAGAGAAGATCGCTGAAGAACTCATTGACGTGCTGTTCTACGTCTTGGATGCAAGCCGCCTTGCATGCCCAAACGTAGACATGGATGACATGTTCCTCAAGAAGCTTGAAAAGAACCGGAGAAGAGAACACCAATACGGAGAAGGCCACCGTAGAGGTGCATCGCCCCGTGTGAGGATATCCCAAGAACCTGAGGCTGAAGGTTGAGCCCGAGGATATTGGACCGGCTTCAGGCAGCAGTCATTGAGGGTAACGTGAAGAGAGCGAAGAGAATAACTGAGCAGATAGTAGATCAAGAGATCCCTTCAACCAAAGCAGTAGGGACTTTAATGAGAGCTATGAAGATTGTAGGAGATCGATATGAGAGAAAGGAGTTTTTCCTTGTCGAAGTTGCTTCTTCAGCATCAGCAATGCGCGAGTCCTTCAAGGTCTTGGAACCCCATCTGGAGGTTACGCCTGCTTCAATGAAGGGTAAAATCGTCATTGGATCCTTGAAAGGGAACATCCAGAACCTAGGAAAGGACATTGTTGCTGCAACCCTTCGATCCGCAAACTTACAGGTTGTGGACTTGGGTGTCGACGTGGCACCTGAAGAGTTTGTCCGTCAGGCAATACAGGAAGAAGCGAAGATCATCGCAGTATCCATCTCCATGGAGGAAACGCTTCCATTCTTGAAGGATTTAGTCAAGGCTTTAAGAAAAGAGAATTTACGTGATCAGATCAGGATAGTAATTGGAGGCAACGCAGTATCGGAGAACGTTCGAAAGGAATACGGACTCGACGCTTATGCCGTGGATGCACGTGACTGCCTAGAGAAGGTGAAGGCTCTACTCGCCTAAAAGACCTTGAATAAAGGATGGCTATCCTTCAACGGTTTAGTCCCCAGTCGCTTCATAGAGTAGTAAGCGACTACTGCGTCATTGATTGCACACGAAGGAATGATGAACTTAGCTTGTTTGATTGGCCCATAAATGAGGAAGTCAGCCCCCCACAATTGAGCAATTGTGTGGACAGAAGCATTAACTGCAGAGAACCCTTCTACCAGCCTGGAGCTTCCTGAAGCCTGCTTCCACGAGAAAGTTGCGTTTGCGGGCGAACAACCAGAAGGATATCCTAATTCCTCCTTGACAAGCCTGATCGCCTCTGCAGCATAGGCGATGCTTGGAATGTCGAATACTATTGTGTCCACTAGAACCTTCTGTATTCCAGCCTTTTCAGCGTAAGCAAGAAGTCCTTCTTGATCTGCCGTGCCCTGCAGAGCACTGATTCTTCCCTCGGGAGTATAATCTAGCTCATCGTACGCCATTATCACTGCTGTTCTGACGCCTGCGCTTCGGATCGCCAAGAGCTCCTCTTTTGAGGTATTGGGCGTTATGCCGTTGAATATGACACGTTCTTGGAGACCAAGCTCTGAGATGGCTTTCAGTGCTCGGATGCGTGTTTCCTTGTTAGCTCCGTCAATGAGAAATGGCGAATCATCATGGTCAGCGACGAAGTTAATGTAATTGGGGATTGCCTCAGGGTACATGGCCATTATGTCCAAGAGGTGGGGGACCCCCGACTCTTCTGAAAGCACCTCAGAGGTGCTAAGCCATTTTTCTATAGCTTTCTTGTCGAATGAGCCATTTTTATGGTTGTAAACTTCGGGCATTCCTCTGTAGAAGAGGTTTCCAATTAGAACTGTGGGACGTTCTCCAGGGTTGCCCCCAATCTTGATTCCAGAGATATCATAGTTCTGCTGTTTTCTCTCAAATTTCCACATATTCTACCTCAGCCCTTCAGAATCCATGTTTTATGATCGATGGCGGGGTTCCTTTCTTTGATTCTTTGTTCTCCTTTCGGCGTCTGAATCGGTTAATCCTGATTTCATCTTTGCTGAGTCCAACCCAATATTTGCTCATTAGGTTCCGGTGATAGATGAATTTGTTCACCAGTTTCTTCAGCTTGATAGCTGAGATGGTGCGGGAGTCTACGGATATTTCGCTACCTCTCGATGTAACGCTACCACTGAGCTTAGAAGCCAAGAAATCGTGTAGACGCCCCTTCTCCTCCTTCATTTCACCGAGTTTTACTCTTAGTCTTTTCTTTCTCTCTCTTGCAAGTAGCTTCTTCATCTGTACACCCTTGGGCTGTGGGCGTGCAATGACCCGTCTTTCGGGGCAGCATTATCTATGAGGACAATCCGCTTCCAGACCGCGATACTTCTCTCGAATCTTAGAGTCAGCTATTTTGGCAATCGTCGCAGTAGAGATCAGAACGTGCTTGACATCCCTCAGATCAGCCAGATCGGCTGGCTTCTGGTCTTGAGTTACCAGTAGCAGGTCATTTTCTTTTGCGTATTCTACGATCTCTCTGTCCTTGGCTCCCTGTAGTCCTGCTTCTTGAGCAGTTAAAGCGGTCCATCCTAAGATCTCGAAGTACTCCTTTAACCCTGCATACATTTCGTCGAGTAGGATTTTCATTGCTTATCCTCTTGCAAGCGCCTGTTCAGGTTGCCAATGTTGCAGCCAGCTTTAAAGCGTTTAGATCTAGACGTTTGCTAGTTCTGCATGATTTGTCGAGGGCGACATTGACTATCTCCCCCTTCTGCAATCCCACTAAGCTTCCTCCGTTTTCCATTGCTAACGTTTCAACTGCTTTTTCTCCGAACAAGCTTGCCAATAGTCGGCTTCTGGCGGTTGGGTTTCCTCCACGTTGTGCGTAGCCTAGTATGCTTCGTCTGACTTCGGCTCCTGTCTCCGATTCGATTTCTTTAGCGAGTTCCGCTGTGTCCTCAACTCCTTCGGCAGCCACTATTATCCCAGATTTTTTGCCTTTTGCAGCGTTCTCTTTGAGCGTCTGGAAAACTACTTCTCTGTCAAGTTTCATCTCGGGGACCAATATGACTTCAGCTCCGGCAACCAATCCAACAGTTGCGGCCAGAAACCCTCTCTTCCTGCCCATGACCTCGATTATGAAGAGTCTCTCATGGGATATTGCAGTGTCGCGGATCTTATCGATTTCCGCCATTGCAGTGTTGACAGCAGTGTCGAACCCGATGGTTTCTTCTGTTCCAGAAACATCGTTGTCGATGGTTGCGGGAACGCCAACAATTAAGGTGTTAGTTCTTCTGCTCAGTTCCAGAGCCCCTCTGAACGAACCGTCTCCGCCAATCACTACTAATCCGTCAACGTTGTTTGATACCAGGGTTTTGCTGGCTTGCGTAATCCCATCTTGCCTCTTGAATAGTTGACTTCTGGATGTATTGAGGACCGTTCCGCCGAGGTGCAGAATTCCGCCGACTGATCGAGGGGTGAGTGTACGGTGGGTGTTCGTTATCAGGCCTTTCCATCCTCTCAGGAAACCGAGTGCTTTGATGTTCTTAGAGTATGCGGACCGGACGATGGCTCGAATGGCCGCATTCATTCCAGGTGCGTCTCCACCGCTTGTTACTATAGCAATCTGCTTCAAGTATCTCCATCTCTTAATCAATTATGCAATTCCATCATGCAAAAAAGTATGGAATAATGATTTTGTTCTCCATATTGAGAAGAAGTGCAAAGTTTTATATAGAACTTTGTTATAGAACCCAACTCCTGGGGGCTGTGGTTAGGGAAATTCTCCTTTCTCCTTTCGTTTATTATTTTAATGAACGGCTTGCCACAGCCACCTTCTTTTTCTTACGCCTTGTGGAATATATGCGCGTGTCATCGCTATGAAGGTTGTTGAGTGCTTTCTCTCGGAAGCGTTACTGTCCGACCTTCTCCTTTAGGTCTTCCACTGCTTCGGGATTCATCAGTGTTGTTACGTCTCCGACTGTCTCTCCTTTGACTAAGGCTTTCAGAATTCTGCGCATTATCTTACCGCTCCGCGTCTTCGGCAGAGCATCAGTCAACACGATTCTTTCCGGCTTCGCAGTTGGTCCGATGACTTTCACAACCTGCTGGATCAACTCGGCCTCGAGGTCTTTTGACGGGGTTTGTCCTTGTCTTAGGACAACAAAGGCGACAGGTACTTCTCCCTTTATATCGTGTGGAGCAGCGACAACTGCACATTCGGCAACTGACGAATGTTGTGTTAAGGCGTTTTCGACTTCCGCTGTCGACATTCTGTGGCCTGCGACTTTCATAACATCGTCCACTCGCCCTGTCAAGCGTATGTTCCCCGACTCATCCCACCATATTGCACCGTCGCTTGTGTAGTACGCTTCGTCTCCGTAGACGCTCCAGTATTGAGCTCTGTATCTGTCTGGATCCTTGTAGACTCCTCGGAGCATGCCGGGTGCGAAGGGGCTCTTCTGTACAAGGTATCCTCCTTCTCCGATCTCCACGGGGTTTCCTGTTTCATCATAAATGTCGTGTTTTGTGCCTGGGAAACTTCTGCCTGCGACAGTGGGAATGAATGGGCCTATTCCCGGAAGCGCGTTGATGAGGGTTGCTCCGGTCTCCGTCTGCCACCAGGTGTCAATTATGGGGCATCTTCCGCCGCCAACATTTTTGAAGTACCACATCCAGGCATCTTGGTTTATCGGTTCTCCTACGCTGCCCAAGAGGCGTATGCTTGAGAGGTCATGTTTCTTGAGCCACTCTTCTCCCCATCTCAGGATCATTCGGATCGCAGTGGGTGCCGTGTAGAAGATGGTGACACCGTACTTCTCAACTATCTGCCACCATCTGTCGACTTCTGGATAGTTCGGAGCACCTTCGTAGATGAGTGATGTGGCTCCGTTTAGTAAGGGTCCGTAACAGGCGTATGTGTGTCCTGTAATCCATCCGATGTCAGCTGTGCACCAGAAGATGTCCTCGTCATGGAGGTCAAAGTCCCATTTCGAGGTCCAATATGCTACTGTTGAGTAGCCGCCGGTGTCGTGGATTATGCCTTTGGGCTTTCCAGTGGTTCCGCTTGTGTAGAGTATGAAGAGGGGGTCTTCGCTGTCCATCGGTTCAGGATCGCAATGCAAGGGGGCTTTTGCCATGAGCTTGTGCCACCAGTGATCTCTTCCCTCAGACATGCTAACATCCGCTCCGGTTCGTTTGACGACGACTACGTGTTCAATCGAGGTGTTCTCGGCGCCTATGTCCGCGTTGGTTTTCAGATCAATACCTTTCCCTCTTCGATAATATCCGTCTGCGGTGACTAACACATTGGCTTCAGCATCCTTCATCCGGTTCCGAAGTGATTCGCCGCTGAAGGCAGAGAATACCACACTGTGAGGTGCCCCGATTCGTGCACATGCGAGCATTGCGATCTGCACTTCGGGGATCATGGGCAGGTAGATTCCGACTCGGTCGCCTCTTTCCACGCCTAGACCTTTCAGAACATTGGCGAACTTGCAGACTTTTCGATAAAGATCGAAGTAGGTGAGCACCCTCTTCTGCTGGTTAACCGGCTCTGGCTCCCAGATGATTGCTGCTTTGTTCTTTCTCCACGTTTTGATGTGACGATCCAGAGAGTTGTAGGCGGCGTTGATTTTTCCGTCTACAAACCATTTGTAGAAAGGAGGTTTCCATATGTACGCTTCTTTCCAGGGTTCGAACCATTCTAAGCCTTCCTTCGCTCTTTGCGCCCAAAAGGCTACTGGGTCTTCAGCTGCCTTAGTGTAGATTGATTCATCGCTTACCCAGGCCTTCTTCTTCATTTCCTCAGTTGGCCAGAAAACAAGTCTGTTTTTCGGATCCTCTCTCACCCATTGGACTTTCTCTTGCATTACTTTGACTCTTCCTTTTAAGAGTCGAATGAAAGCGAGGAATCATAATAAAGTCTTTCTGTTCCGTCTACTCGCAGTGGCTTCTACTCTAGACTATTAGGTGTTCACTTGTCTTTCGAGCCTATAGGGAGCAGTGTCTTTCCATGCGCCTCGTTAATTACTACTGCTAGGGATAGATAGACCGCGCTTAAACCGCAGATAACTCCTTCGTAGCCAGCCACAGTCTGGATTGCTGAATTTCCAGTGAGTTTGTAGGCTGTCAGCATGAAGAACAGAACTGCCAGACTTATGAACACGAATTGAAGGGCGCGATTAGATTTCAATGTACCGAAGAACATCATAGCCGTGAAGAGCCCCCACATGAAGAAATAGGCAGCCATAGATGAGTCAGAGGGGACTTGACCATTGAAAAATGGCAACGTCGGCATCAACAGAAGTGCGACGAGTGACCACCAGAACAAGCCATATGAACAGAAAGCCGTTAACCCAAAGGTGTTGCCTCTGCGGAACTCCATTACCCCTGCTAGAATCTGTGCAAGTCCGCCATACATAAGGCCCATTGCGAGAATCATTGTGTCTAACTCGTGAAGGAAACCCGCGTTATGGAGGTTTAGAAGAACCGTTGTCATTCCAAAACCCATTAGCCCAAGAGGAGCCGGGTTCGCAAGTTTTTCAGTCACG
>JAGLZJ010000048.1 GCA_023131555.1 Candidatus Bathyarchaeota archaeon
GTGACTACGAAGTCGTCCTCTCTCCTCGTGCCTTCGCTGGACTTCTCATGTATCTTGGATACATCGCCTTCTCAGCGACAATCTACCAGGACGGGCAGTCTTTCGTCAAGTACAACCTTAACAAGCAAGTCTTCGACGAGAAACTTCACGTGGACGATGATCCCAGAGACGGAAGAGCTCTGTACGCGTTTCCCGTAGATGGTGAAGGTGTACCGAAGAAAAAGAAGACACTCATAGAGGAAGGCAGAGTCTCAGAAGAGAGCATATGCTACGACTCCTTCACAGCAGGAAAAGAAGGTAAAAAAAGTACAGGACATTCATTACCTCCGATATTCGGGTTCTACGGTCGACCACTTCCGATAAATGTCACAGTAGCTACAGGTGGCTCAACAATTGACGAAATGACTGAGGAAACCAAACATGGAATATTCATTACAAGATTCCATTACACGAACCCCGTTGAACCAACAAAAGCAATCCTCACCGGTCTGACAAGAGATGGAACATTCCTAATTGAGGATGGGGAGATCACAACTCCCATTATGAACCTGCGCTACACAGACAGCATGCTTTCCGCCCTGAAAACGATTCCAATGATTGGCAACACTTCTCACATAGTGGAGGACGTCATCACTCCAGCAGTGAAGCTTGAAAAACTTCGCTTCACAGGCGTAACGAAGCACTAAACCAGATCGAAGGCAACCACTAGCGCAACATGAACTAACGGCTTCAGCATCATCCGGCTTTCTTAGACAGTCTCAACCTTAGTTATTTCAGGGACCTTCTTCTTGAGGACGTTCTCAACACCCCACTTCACGGTCATCGTTGACATTGGGCAACCTGCACAGTTTCCTTTAAGCTTAACTTTCGCAGTTCCATTCTCTACACCGACTAACTCGATGTCTCCACCATCTGCCTGCAGATTGGGGCGTATCTCCTCAAGTACCTGACTTACTCTTTCTTCAATGCTCAACTTGTCATTCATGAAGATCACTTAAAGAGACGGAACCAAACCTTGATAAAAAGTTTCTTATATGCCTGTGTAGCTAGCCTGAACAGCAGCGAACCCGCAGACTTCGATCAAAACACTAAAAAGCTCGAATCATCAATATTAATGATGGTTGAGGATATGTTCCATTTCGATCCTGTAAGACTAGCTTCTTTCAAGTATAGGGATCGCGTTACGATTTTCAGGGACGTTCTTAAGACGATTAAACGTCCTGATAAGAGCGGAAGAAAATACGTGATCATGAAGCACGCCGCCTTGAGTTACAATCAACTGAATAAATATCTCCTCTTCTTAACGAACATGGGCTACGTCAAGGAGATAGCCGAGCAAACCGGGAAAAAGTATGAAGTCACCGAGAAGGGCTCCATGTTCCTGAAGAGCCTTGAGGATCTTCGTCTTCACATACACAAGTAGAATCATCACGTTTCTTCTGTACAGCGAATTAATAGTCTTGAGTCAGCTTTCTCCTCTGAGTCAGAATCCAGATCAATGCCATCAGTATTAAAAGTACAATTATCGTTGTCATGTGCACATATGTCAATGTGAATTCCCCTGATGAACCATCCAGCGCGTGCACTGTCAAAGTTGTTTCTGCACGATATGGAGTCGTTGAATTCCTCTGAGAATCGTACGTTACACCCCAGTTGTCTGTGACTTCAAGGGCTATATGCCATGTTCCATTCTTGGTGAAAGTGTGAGTCGTAATAATCCCTTCGTACTTGAAGGTCGGCTGGTTCTCCAAGGACTCGGAGATGAACCACATGAAGTTCAGAATCTGACCATTCTGGTCTCTGTGGATACAGTCTTCACCACTGAGAGTGACTGTGTCGTTCTCGTGTACATTGTTGCTTGGAGCCGTGATTCTGAGAAGTGGAGTTCTAATAATCGTGAAATTCTTAGTTATCGAATCCTCCAATATGGTAGTTACTGCTTCAATTATGGCGGTTGCCGTTACTGTGTGAACTCCGCTTCCCAGCTGATCTGATTCTAGTGTGCAGTTGTAGGTTCTTTTCTCGCCTGGATCCAACCGTTCATTCTTCCAACTAATCAAAGGAGTGGAATAGTCAATGTATGCGGTCAAGTTGTACGAATTTAACCGCCTCCCCATGTTTTCAACTAAGATCTCAAAATGCGCGGTCTCTCCGAAGATGATGGGGTTTTGCAGATCTTGATTAACCGGTGTGCCTGCGTTGAGTCGAGTTATTCGTGTCGTTTCAATGGGTGTAAACGTTCCATTAATGATCCAGTGCGGAATCTCTTCTGGGATGTGTGGTTTGATAGCTAGGTTCGGGTCAAGGATCAGTTCAACGTGCTCAAGACTCATACTTGCCACCTGATCTGCCTTGATCTTGAATGTGATTGTGAATATCGTAGCGCTCCCGTTGGGGCAGTTGAATGCAGCGACTGGGGGCCAAGATAGTTGTGCAAGCGTATATGTCCCAGTAGTTGCGTTCACCTCATCCTGGCTTTCCAATATTAATCCATGAAGAACTCCCTCAGGGTAATCTTCAACCGGAGTTTTGACAGTTCGGCGGAGATACTGTAAGACCGTTGAATCCCAGCGGAATGTTATATTGAAACCATAAAGGTTGCCTAAGGAGTAGTTGTAGATGAACCCATGAGGTGGTCCCAGAGCTTGCCCGGGCTCCCATCGTTCGTCCGTTGTGTAGAAGCTATTTGTTAGATTGAAGATTTTGACACTCACGTTGAAAGTGGTGCCGACTGATCCATAAGCGAATTCTGGATCTACGAACAGGGAAGGCATGTCGCTAGGTAACTCCCCAGCGTATGTTGGCGCGTCCTGAGACCCAACCCGTAACATCAGAGCAGTAGACATCAGCAATACTGAGGCGAGCATGACCAAAGCTTTGCTTCTACGCGACCATTTTGAACCCTTAATTCCAAGGCTTTGACCCACCCAGTTTCTCTGCATAGTGGCAGCCACTTGAACTATGGAGTTTCAAACCTTTAAATGCAATTGTACGCTCTATTTCTTGTGGGATACGATGCCAGCTAGGAAAGCTGATGATAAATATGAAAAGCTTCTTGAGATTTACAGGCAAAGAGGGCTCAGACAACCCAAGCTCTCTCTGAACTATGACATCGAAAAGATGAGAAGTGAGGACGGGAAAAGCCGAGACAAAGCCATCTCAACCCTTTACAGGCGAGAAGCCAAGCAACTTCGCCTCCGTCAGGAGAGCGTAGTTAAAGCTGAAAGACGGATAATGGAGCTTGAAAAGGAGTTGGATGAACTCAGAACATCCATGCGCAATAGGGCTGACGAGACGGAAAGCATAAAGAAGTATCTGGCATACACTCATCGATTAACGACTTCTCAAGTGATTGCGAGAATTGTCTTCTATGTAATGGGAGCAGCACTCGTAATTCTCTCATTCTTTCAGTATCAAGCCTTAACGGTTTACTTTATAGCTGCAAGTGGCTTCGCATGGATTTTCGTTCTAGACGCCTTCGTCACATTGAGTCTAGGCCTTTCCACAATCGCCTTGGGATGGGTTCTTGAATCAATGGCGCGTTCAAAACCAGTCTTCTAAGAAACCCAAGATCCCCGCTTCAATGCATAAGAGTTGCATGAATCCCAAAGAAATTAACTAAAGGAACGGAATTCGAAAGGAGTCTCTCCAACGCCTCATCCCCAGAGATCCGGCACCTTGGCTGCTCTCGCTAGCTTCCACTTACCAAAGAAGTCCTTCTTGTAGAAGTGATATAAGCCACAAGATACACAATGCAGAATGCGCCTGCTCTTCTTCAGATCCAGCATGTATAACTCAAGAGCCTTGCCACAGTCAAGACATTGACCAGTATGCTTTCTTCGTGTCTCTTCTCCGTTTACAGTGGCCATAGGCGCACACTACTCAGACAACATCTCTTTGACTAGATATTTAAACTCCGTTTAGCGGTATTGTACACACTACGTTTTTCCGAGGGTGGACAGACGAAGATTCTTATTCATGTTCTGTCGAATTGCTAATATTCAACTATCCTAACCTCTCGGATTTGTCGCATGAAGAGCGGGGGTTCCCAAGCCAGGTCTAAATCGGGTTACCCAAGGATATGGGGGAGGACTTAAGATCCTCTGGCGAAGGCCTTCGCGGGTTCGAATCCCGCCCCCCGCACCTGTTATGATCTATTCGTGAGTTGTAACCTTGCCCTTCATGAGACTGACTGTTGGCAAAGTTTTAATCTGCGAGAATGACTAAGACAGTTGGGTGGCGGTTCTAAGTGGGGGGCTAGGGGTCCTCTGAAAGGCTCGCCTTGACCGTAAATCCTCTATACGACGGACTGACAGCTGAGGCTGAGGTGTCGAAGAGCATATGCTTCCACCTGTCCTTGCAATGAATATCCGTCCCTTGGGGCTGGCGGTCATGAAGCTGTCTCTGTAGGGAGGCAGTTTTCATGTTTGCTAGGTGAATCTGGCCAGGCCCGGGAGGGAGCAACCTAAGTCTGGGCGTTTAGCGCTCAAGGGGAAGCGGGTAAGAGACAAGTACAGAATGGAGGCGTATGAACACCGGGCATCAAACCTCAGGAGCCGCTGCCTAAGCATTGATCCTGAATGATTTTGCAGGCTTGACAGATTTCGTTAGCTGATGGCTCCTGGCATCGTAGGCATTCTTTCAGATCCTGTGACTTCACTGTGGATTTGATTATGGATGAGACTGTTTCTGCGGATCGATATACTGTGTACTTTAGCCCTGCATGTTTTTCTTCCATTCTGTTCAGCATTGTTCGAATGTCGGTTCTCAGGGCTGTACTTGCGTAAGGGCACGGTTTGCTCTGAAATTCGATTCGCTTAAGGTAGGCGTACAGCGTGGTTTCTCTTTCAAGCACCTCAGAAAACGGTTTCACTCGTTGCACAAAGCTGGGGTGTGAGTGTGGTGACACGGGTCCCGCTCGAGCCATCCGTAGTGGATCCCCATGAAAGAAATTCAGGAGAGCAGTTTGGACTTCGTCGTCGAGGTTGTGGGCTGTTACAAGTTTTTTTGCTCCATGTTCGCGCGCGAGGTTGTTTAGGGCGCGTCGTCGCAGGACTCCGCAGTAAGAGCAAGGCGTCAGACCTGACTTGCTTTCTCCATAGACAAAGCGTGTAGCTAGTTCATCTAAGCTCAGTCCGAACATTTCCTTGAAAGAAACGCTGATGCTTTCAATCTGCAGTCTTCTACATCCTTCTTCTACGATTTCCAGCGCCTCCTCTCTGTACTGTGAGATTCCCTCGTCAACTGTTATGGCTATTATCTCAGCCTTAGGGAAGGCTGCTTCAAGCTTTGAGAGAATGTGGAGGAGTGCCATGCTGTCTTTGCCGCCTGACACTCCCACGGCTATTTTATCGTCATATCTGAGCATTTTGTGTTTTGCTATTGTATGCTTGACTTTCTTCTCTATTGAATTGCAGAAGCATCTGCTACAGATCTTTTCTCCTGAGTAGGGACGTGTATATATTGCGTCCCTTCGTTTGCACAGAGTACAGGAAGAAGGCATTTAATGATCCGGTTCCCTTTGTTCCTCTGATGGCGCAACTTTAGTATGTTTCGCCCTTGGAAGGAATTCTCTGTTGTCTTGGAAACCTGGCAGACGCGTGGAAAACTTGGAAGTTTACTACGATGAAGACAGGTGGCGGAGACTGCAATCCCTGCGGTCAGAAGCGCTTTTAATAATGATGGCTTTTCATAGAGCTGAGATCCGTTCGATCACACACGGTAGCATCGCTCGAGGGGATGTCAGTCAAGAAAGTGACATCGACATCTTTCTTCCCGTGCCTCCTTCCTCCTTCGTAATAGAAACGATTCTTGAAATGGCGGAAATTGATGTAGGTGGGAGACTGTTGGTTCAGGCTACACCGAATTACGCAGCGAAGGGATATATTGAAATCGACAGTGCGAGGACTGTCTCATTTCCTTTGATGAGAATGCGTGGGGTTGAAAGAGACTTCTATCGTTTCGGAGGGCAACTGGGTCTGCAGATGCTGAGGGAACAGGTAAGGGTGCCTGGTGTTAACAAGAGGTTGATGCTTATTGAACCAACCGACGGAGGACATAGTGAAAGCAGCGTAGTTGGTTCTGAAGAGACTGTCGCGAAACTTCTAGGTGTGTCCACTGTAGTAGTACGGGATAGAGTGCGTGCACTCCTTCGTAGAGATGAAGTTGGCAGAACTGGTGTCTTTATCAAGAGGGAGCTGTTGCCGGAGGAGACTTTCGAGGAGGTTCTGAAGGCCCTTGCTGAGACCAAGCCTGAAGTTCGGCGACGGCTACGTATGAATGAGAAATGAGAAGGCGTTCAGCTCCACTCAATGGAATATCGAAGGAGCGCAGCGAAGCCTCCAAGAGCAAGCAGTTTCTGTCCAGCCTCGTGTTCTGTGGCCACAACGATAATGGTTCCGCCTTTTTTTTCTACTTGTTTCATGAG
>JAGLZJ010000049.1 GCA_023131555.1 Candidatus Bathyarchaeota archaeon
CTTCTCTGGAATTGTGCAAAGAAGCTATTGAAGGCAAAGCAGGCACTGTAATCCGTGAATTGAGTTAGATTACGTGGCAAGTTTTAAATATCCACTAATTCATCTCAGATGAAAGGGTGCTGACATTTGAAAATCAAACTTTCAGTCTTGTTGTGGTCAATCCTGATGCTTTCAGCCATTGCTCCGTTAGTCATTGCAGAAGTCGAAATCGGGTTCTATGGATACGTAGACAAGGTTCAATACGCCAATGGGGATGAGGGTCAACTGATGATCTGGATCGTGAACGAAGGAACCGATGCCTTTATCCTCCAAAACCTCACGGTCATATTTCCGTGGAACAATGTCCTTCCTTGGGAAGGAAACATGACGATGGAAGATATAGACGAAGCCATCTCAGCAGGAAGCAACTCAACGTTTACTTTCGACTTCACTGTCCCTGATGACGGTAGAGCTCTCTACTCCGCCTCTGTACAGGCAAGCGCATACATTGATGGAAGCCATTACCAAAAAACTATTTCGTTGAATATTGCAAATCCGCCAGTTGTTATGGCAATAGGCGAGATGAACAATCTGATTACTCTGATCACTGTTCAGATAATCCTAACATTGCTTGCTGCAATAATCATTGCCGCCGCCATCTTCCTTTCACGTAAGGCTCCCTCTACGTGATGAAAGCGGAGTAGGTTAACCACACCCCCCAATCCTTTTTTTCTGACGTGACAACGAAGGAGATTTTCTTGCTTAAGATCGACATGCATGTTCACACTGAACGCTCCCATGATTCATCCATAACTCCGCGAGAACTAATCCGCTACTTACGTTCAAAAGCCTTCGATGGAGTCGTAATTACTGACCATGATGCTGTATGCGACCTTCACTCATTCAGAGGTGGTGGAGATCTGCTGATTATCCCTGGCATCGAAGTGACTACAGATCTGGGTCACCTTATTGCTTTCAATGTGAAAACAACCATCGACGCTGGTCAGACTGTCGAGGAGACTGTGGAAGAAATTCATGACAAAGGCGGATTAGCTATAGCTCCTCACCTTGGGGTCGTCTTCAAAGGAACCCGAGAACTTTCGTTATCTCGCGATCTAGATGCCATAGAAGTGATAAATGCATCTGCGTTTCCATTCCGTGCCTCTTTGCGAAAGAGTCGTAGAATTGCGGCAGAATTGGGTTTACCTCAGATAGGCGGAAGCGATGCGCACCTCTTGCATGAGGTTGGTATCGGGTATACTCTGGTCGAATCAGAACGAGAAGTTGAGGCCGTGGTGGTTGCGTTAAGAAAGGGTGACGTGAAACCCTGTGGCGGCTCCATAAGTTGGGGTATGAGACTGAGGAGGATCTTCGCGAAGTTCTCTCGGAGTTAAGAAGTCTCCATCTGATATAGCCCTATGTCTAATTGCAGTCTCTTGTCAGTTTGTGAAGTCTTCTCCATCTCGTAAAGTTGAGGTGTCAGAAGACTCAATCTGCTGAAATCTGTCAATCCATCTTCTATGAGGAACAGGGTCATCTTCATCCTTCTGTGAAATCCTTGACTGACTGCGTTTGGATCTAGTTGGGCATCTGTAGGATAGAACCCATGTGTAGAGGTGGTCTCGATGAAAGCAGATCTGGGTCTCGGCAAATCCACATGAAACGACAGATCCTTCATAAAGTGGGGCGTTGCTTCTTCAGTTGGATCTTGGATTGTGGAAACTTCATCGACTTCAGCTATCGCGAATCCTCCTTGCTCCAGTGAATTCTTAAAATCAGTGAAGTTCCCTGCACCAAGATCAGTTTCCCGAATGGTCTCTATCAGGGTTCTTACCAGCGCTGCATGCGCGCAAGATTCTCCTTCACATCCTTTCTGAATACTACTCGGTAACTCAAGCACTACTAGGTCTACTCCCCCGAGTTCTTTCACACTCTTGGTTAAAGCAGTAGCAACTTCTTCGCTGTTATCATCTGAATTGACTATGAGGATCACCATCTCGGAGTTCGAGAGCAGGTTTATCGTATGGTTCCATTTCCTTAAGGAGATAGAGTCTCTCGTATTCGCGATTGGATTAGAAATCTTGGAACTGCTTGATAATTCCAGAATTGATGTGCTCTGCGGTTGGGTCTCTCTTAGACGGGCTATGGTACCCTCCGTCGCTTTGCCACATCCTACAACCGTTATTTTGTTTCCTTCCCGTTGGAAGGCCCGCAAGTCAAGTAGGCGTTCTGGACCGGTCTGCCAAGTTGGCTGCGGAATTCGATCAGCTCTTCTTTCGCCAAACATTTCCTTTTCTTCCCCAGACCTCAATTGATAGCATGTCTTTAATTGCCACTCGGATGGCTTCAGCGCGGTTTGGATAGAAGTTCTCGTCAACCAAACTGTCTAATGCGCGAATATAGGGTTCGGGAAGATAAAGAGTAATCAACTTCACTTGTGTGTCAACTCAGTTGTAACTACGCAGTGAACCTTAGGGAATTATAGGTTCTTATAATATGGGATAAATATGCCATGAACATGCTCAATCCTAGAATTTATAAATCTTCCTATGCATTCGTTCTCTTTTTATGTGAAAAACCTGTTTTCTAGGAAACTTTATGTTCTTCATTTGATGCTTAAACATGTTAAAAACACGCGTGCGACTCTGATGAAGATATACATTCAGGGCTTTGGCTGTTCAAGCAGTCTTGCAGATTCTGAAGTTCTAGCAGGGTGTTTGGCAGAAGCCGGTCATTCAATCGTTTCAGATCTTGAGAAGAGCGACCTGGTCATATACAACACGTGTGCAGTCAAAGGCCCCACAGAAGACCGGATGGTTAGCCTACTGAAGCGAATTCCCAAAGAAACCAAGCTGATTGTGGCTGGGTGTTTGCCGCTCATCAATCTTGAGCGCCTCAGGAAAGAAGTTTTTTTTAATGGAGTTGTGGGACCCGCTTTTGGCAGGAAAATCGTGGATGCGGTAGAAGATGTCTCTCTTGGAAAACCCGTTGTTGCTTTGGAAAATGTCTCTACAGTGAGACCTGAGCTAGACCTTCCCCGTATTCGCGTCAATCCGCAAATCGGCATCATCCCTATTAGCTACGGATGTAAAGGCTCATGCACATATTGTTGTGTGCGGTTTGCCAGAGGACGACTCAGAAGCTACCCGATCTCTGAGATTATTGGAGCAGTCAAGAAGGCTCTTGATGAAGGCATTCGAGAATTCTGGCTAACTTCACAAGACACAGCATGTTATGGAGACGATATCAGTTCCGACCTTCCAGCTCTGCTTCAGAAGATATGTGACATCAACGATAAATTTCTTGTTCGAGTAGGTATGATGAACCCCCACAACGCTTACCCGCTAACGGAGACACTCTTCACCGCTTTCAAAGATGATAAGGTATTCAAATTTCTCCATTTACCCGTACAGAGTGGAGATGCCAAGATCCTTAGCGCAATGAATCGGGGATACTCTACGGAGGATTTTATGAAGACCGTTGCTTCTTTCCGAAGAGCTTTTCCTCTGTCAACCGTTGCCACAGATGTCATCGTTGGCTTCCCAGAGGAAACTCAGGAAGCCTTCAGAAACACCTGCCACCTCGTCAGAGTTGTACAGCCAGACATTGTGAACCTGTCGAAGTTCTTCGCCAGACCGAGGACTCGTGCGAAAACCTTCAAGCAAGTTGACCCATCGATAGTGAAGCTGAGAAGCAGGACTTTATCCAATGTAATCCGCCAGATTTCCTTAGAGAGAAATTCAAGCTGGATTGGCTGGAGGGGAAACATCCTTGTTGACGAAACAGGAAAGAACGGGCTACTGATCGGAAGGAACTTCGCCTACAAACCTGTCGTTGTCAACTCAACAAACAGAGCCTTATTGGGAAGCTCAGTCTCAATAACTGTCAAATCGGCATCTCAGTCATGCCTTATGGGCGAATTTTCTAGCTGATTCATGAATCCCCGTTTGCACAGGATGAACAATGACAACAGAAAGCTTCCTGACGAAGGTTTAAATTGAGCCCCAATCGTATTCTGATATAGCTACAGCTAATATGGAGAAAGGATCCCAGGGAGAAGGGTCTAAATCCGATGGCGAACGGAATCGGTTCTTCGCACAGAGGTCGTCTCGATATAATCGCTAATATATTAGTGACTGCTTCGGATGGAGTTCGCAAGACAGCAATTATGTATAGATGTAACCTCAGCTTCAGGCAGCTGGAAACATATCTGGAATTCCTTCAGGAAAAAGGTCTACTTAATGCCTTCACACGAAGACAGCGTCGAACCTCAGTAGTATTTGAAACTACGGATAAAGGTATGAATTATCTGCAGGCCTATCGTAGCCTAGCAGCTCTCATGTCGATGTAGCCATCGAAGTTCTTAGGGGACTACGTACGCTTCAAGAAGCTAAGGAATGCTTTGGATAATTTCGCTTTCATCTGGCCTCTGTTAAAAGCCAAGAATGAGCAGTCAGATAGAAATTCGAACAAGATTTCGATTTTAAAAAAGTGTATTTGACTCTTCTGCTTCAGTTCCTCCAAACTGTGCCATCTTCCATCCTTGAGGAGACTGAAAATGGCATCGACTTCTAACCCCATCACAAGGCGCCTTTCGTATGTTTCGCCTCCGTTTGCTTAAATAATTTCTGACGGTCTTTATTCAGAAGAATCTTCTATTATTAGAATATAGAATTCGTCCTGAAGGAGTTTGCCAGAAAATCGATATGTGATAATCGGCGAAGATGTTCTAGAACATATCCACTATATTGTTTATAAACTGGATTAAACGAGTTCTATTGCGGGCATTGATTGCATGTAAGACTGACTGGGAGGGCAAAAGGCATGGGAGCCCATTTGCGTTTCAAGTCTCATCTGTCCGCTTCTACTAGTTGGGCATCATGAAGCGAGAACTGTGAAGCGGGAGGTTCCATGCATCTGTGTATGCTCAGTGTCAGCAATTCAGATGCCTTAACGTACTCCCCTGCAAATCTACGGTGATCAATGGGTCCGTAGGAGAATACGGGTGTGGGAAAGTATAGAAGTCGAGTCGAAATAGTCGCAGATATTCTTGAGGTTGCATCAGACGGCGCCTTGAAGACACATATTATGTATAAATGTAACCTAAGTTACAAGTTGTTGCAGCAGTACTTGGCAGATACTATCGAAGCGGGTCTCATCAGCTCAAAAGGAAGCAGAAAACAGTATACTACTACTGAAAAAGGAGAGCAGTTCTTGGAGCAATTTAAGGCATATGTTCAGCATTCAGAGGAAGTTCGTCAAGAGGTCACAAAAGTAAATAATGAGAGAGCACTTCTAGAGGACTTCATTAGAAATGAAGACTCAAGATAAGGAAGCAGGGTTCCTTGGGAACATATTTATCAAGTCGATGGCGCTTAGTGTTTTTTCTCGAGCTTTTACTTCTAATCTTATGGATAAGCGCCCCAGTCTCCTGCGAGACCGAGACAGCTACTGATGCGAGAACTACGATCGATGAAGCTGATAAACACATAGAATCCGCGTTCAAAATGGTTCTGGAGGCTGAGAAGTACTCAGTAAATATCTCTCACTTACTGCAGGAACTCAATGTTGCAGTAGATCTTATGGCAGAAGCTGAAATGAGTTATAGGCATGGGAATTTTAGTGATGCCATCCAGTTTGCTGAGCTGACCCTTGACAGAATCAACGGCTTGGAGGGTGAAGCACTTGAACTCGCTGAGCAAGGAGGTCTTGAATATGGTAAGAGCCTGTCTTTGGCAGTTACCGTCTCTACTGTTGCGAGTTGTCTTGTATCCATTCTGGGTGTAATCGGTTGGAGCTTTGCGAAGAAGCGTTACTTGCGAAAAGCCTCAAGGCTCAGACCAGGGTTGAAAAAGGATGATTAGCTTCAAGGAATTTAGAGCCCTATATGCAGTTTTCTGCTCAATCCTATTGCTCATTGCCATCTCACCTGCAGTGCTCAGCCTGTTGTCTTTACCTGAAGGCGAGCGCTTCACAGAGTTATGGTTGCTTGGAGAAAATCATGTAGCCGAAGACTTCCCATTTGTTGTTCGTGAGGGCGCGACATATGATATTTTCGTAGGCATAGGTAATCACATGAGATCCTCCGTCTACTACACTCTACACGTTAAGTTCTGGAATAGGACCTCAGCAATCTCCAGTCAAGCTCATCATGATGGCAACCTCGAAGGTGCATTTTACGAATATCGCATCATACTCGAGAACGAAGAAACTTGGGAATCTCGCGTTGAATTCAGTTTCAGCAATATAACGGTAAATGAGGGTTCAATACACGTAGGCGGAGTATCAGTGGATGGCACGATCTTCCCTGTCAGCTGCTCCACAGATTGGGACCAAGAGGACCAAGGATTCTACTACCAGCTGTTAATGGAACTATGGATCTTAAATACAACTTCCTCAGAGTTTGTGTCCCACAATCGGTCTGTAGGGATATGGCTGAAT